>JANWXX010000131.1 GCA_025057345.1 Polyangiaceae bacterium
TCCGCGAGGAGTGCGAAGAAAACATGGCCTCGCTACCCGATAACGCAAAGTGCTTCCAGACGACCTTCCAATGGCTCATTGGTTGATCGCTAGGCCAGGCCCGTCTACCACCTCCCCCTATGCGAGTCTGGACCAACGGCGCGCTCCACGTGGCGCGGTTTCCCCGGGGGCTTTACATCCTCCGAGGCACCCAGGTCATGCGCTTTCTCCCTCTGCCCTACGACGAAAACCAACAAGCGCTCCTAGCGGTGGACCCCTCTGGTTCGCAGGCTTGGATTGAGGGCTTCCGCCGGGTTTCCCTGGAGGATGGAACCATCGACGAGGGGCAGGGTTCCTCTCCCCTTGATCTAGCCAGCTCTCAAGAGGGTCTTGTAGCTCTGCTCGCGGAGGGCTCCAGCGTGCGTCTAGTGACCGGCGACCCCCGGGTACGATGGTCCCGGACGATGAACCTCCTCCCTTGCTACCCCGTCCGTATCCGGTTCCCCTCCTCCGTTGGAGCCTCCTCCGCATGGGTATGGAACGAATCCGGTCACCTGTGCTCCAAGTTTCTCCGGCTCCGGGTAGCCCCCTCCGGGATCGCGGTGATCTGCCGCCAATCCGGTCTGATCGGGGTGATTCGGGGAGAGGAATCTCCCCGCTGGTTCCAGGCACCCAGCGGCGAAGGCGGGCTGCTGGACGCCCTTCCCACCTCCTCGGGTCTGCTGATCTCCCTCCGCATAGGGGAGGAAGGCATCTCAGCCCACTTTGCTGAAGATGGCCATTGTGAGGGGCATACTGGAGTGATACTCCGAAGTATCGGCGCTACTCTCCTTGCGGGAGAACGCTTCGTCATTTTCGACGGTGCCAAAGGGCGTCTCAAGGTCTGTAGCACTGAGAATTGTCAGGATCTCCACCCTCGCTCTCGCCTTAGCCTCCCAGCTCCCCCCCTCGACGCCGCTTCCTCTCCGGATGGCCGCTGGGTCATCTTCGGTGACGCCACAACCCTTTCCATCTTCGAGTTGGGTGATAAGCGGCTCTCTCTGGTGGCCTCCCTAGTCCCCGAGCAGGTTCTTCGAGAGACGGAGGCAAAGCAGAGAGAAAAGCAGAGAATTGAGCAAGGAGGCCACTACAGACGTCCCGAAGGGCCTCCTTCTCTCGGATTCCCTGCCTTTAAGGCACCCACCCCCTCCTGGGAGGCCGTGCTCGGAGCCCCCCTGGAGCTGGCCCTTTCCCTCCGCTCCACCGGTGGGGCAGGTCAGGGGGTTGCTGTCGAGATCTCCGGACCGGCGTTGGAGCAAGCTCTGGTACAACCGCTCTCCGTGGAAATTTGTGGGCGGCCTTTGTCCCTCTCCCAGCAGGGAACCAAGTGGGCAGGTACACGAGCAGATATAGAAATCCCCCAGGGAATCACCTTTCCTTTTGATCCCAAGCCCAAGACCCCAGAGCAGTTGGAAAAAGCCCAATCCCTCCTGGCAGCAACCCATCTGCCCTTCCAGGTGCGCCTGGCTACTTGCCGAGCAGGCTCCGCCATGCTGTCGGTAGCAGCCTGGCCCCTCCAAGGAACTGCAGCCCCCATGAAATGGACCCGACTCCTGTCGGTGCGCGAAGGATAAACGCCGAATCACTCGGGGGGGGATTCCGCAGAAGGCTCGCGTACTACAAAGAACGAGATCGAATCCTCCTTGCTATTGTCGATATAAAAGTCAAGGCGATAATCCCCTTCCTCAAAGGGTTGAGTTGGGTCCACTTGGACCTTCCCCTCCGGAGTTTCCACTAGGATGCCGAGCTGAATAGCGAGTTGGCCCTCGCCCTTGCTGAGGAGGATTGAGTCCCCATTCAAGGGTGTGACGGGCGTATTCTCCGAGGGAGTGGTCACATAGATCTTCAGTTCTGCATCGTCGCGGCCGGTGCTGTAGAGGATTTGGCAGAAGATCCCGGAGTCCTCGGTGGGGAAGGAGGTGGGGAACACCTTGGTCCGACGCCTTCCGGCGGCATCCATTGACATGTAGACCTCCCGGAACCCGGCGGTCTTGCAGCCCCCCAGGATCGAGAGGCAACCCAGCAGAAAGGCACTACGGGAAAGGAGGCCCCGACGACCAGCGTCCATGCTCATGGTGCTACCGCCCCTCGCGCATCTAGTCAAAGTCTTCGACCGCCCACCGTCCCCCTTCCCGCCGTAGCCTTACCCGGTGCCCCCCTGAGAGCGGCACCAAGGCGGTATCTCCCTGGACCTTGACCTCCAGGCCTTCCGGCCTCTCCAGCGCCTCCACCAGCCCCCGCAGATCTCGCTCGATAGCATCCCGGGTCTCCCGGGAGAGAACCCTCATCAGCCCGGCGTAACTCCTCCTGGCCAGTACCCTCCGGAGCTGCTCCAACGCCTGCCCAGGCGTCTTTGCCCCTGCTGGGAGCGCATCCGCCGACGAAATCCGAAACGCTCCGTTCTCGAATACCAGCACGACTTCCTCTCCGTCGCCGTAGCGCACCCGCGCTGTCTGCTCCACCCGCACCGACGGGTCTGCTAGACGCTGCCCTTGCTCCCCCAGTTCCATCCGCGCATCCTCCACCGCCTGATGTACCCCGTCCTTACCCAGCGCCCGCTGGCTCCGCTCCGTCAACATCTCGTGGAGCGCGTCCGCATCCCCCGCTTGCGCCGCTCGAGCGTAGGCCTGCACCGCTTCCCTTGGATTGGGGAGCGCAGAGGCTCCGCAGCCGAGCAACAACAACCAAAGGAAACCAAGCATAGTACCCGCAGCACACCGGGGAAGGAGGACCATGGGAGCCACGTTAGCGCACGATCTCGTCCCGGGTGATGGTTGTGTCAACAGAATCTCCGGCAGGGGGCCGCTCCACCGTCACACTCACGCGAGAGCCTTTCTCCCCCCGAAGCCTCTGAATCGCATCCGCCAGCGACATTCCCTCAACGCCTTGGCCATCGATCCTTCTAAGCCAATCCCCGGCCTTCAGCCCCGCCTTCTCCGCAGGTGACCCCGGGAAAACCTCCCGGAACCGCAGCCCCTCCCTTGTCTGCTCCATCAAGGCCCCGATCCCTACAAAATCCAGTCCCCCTCCTCCCTCTCCACTCCGCTTCAGCCCGATCTCCTGCTTGAGCACCTCTCCGCTCCCCACCCGCAGCCCCGCCAGAAGCCTCGTCCGGTACCCCTCGTGCTCCACCCGCAGGGTGAACGGCCCTGCCGGCGCTCCCTCCAACCGGAACCTTCCTGCCTCATCGCTGGTGGTATGAGAAAGGTCTGGATGAGCAAGGGAGGAGGTTGAGTCGAAAGAGATCTTGGACGCGGCTAGAGGAGTCCGTTTCTCCTCATCGAACACCAACCCCTCGACGGAGCCCCCCTGAGGCAGCACGATGCGCACCCCGCGGGTGACCTGCCTCCCCCGCACTTCGACAGAGGGAGAGCGAACCAAAGAGCGACCTTCGGCCCCCACGGAGAGCACATAACTCCCTGGCGCAAGCCGTTCAAGGGAGAAACTACCACCTGTATTTTGGAAGAAGCGAGGCTCCGGGAAGCGGAGGGAGAGTCGATCCCCGAAAGCCGGAACAAAGCTCTCGATGCCAACATAGAACGAAGGGACCGCGCGACCGGACTCCTCCACCACGAGGCCCTCAATGCTGCCTCCTTCCCGAAGCCGGAGCCGTACAGCCCCCCCTTCGGCAAGCATCGGCTCGGAGGAGGCGTGCTGATCGTGGTAAGCTACTAGGGGGCACCGGGAGAATTCCCGGGCAAGCTTGAACGTACCGTCAGCAGCAGATATCAGCCGCTGCCCTACCTCCTTACCATCGCAGGCGATGACTCCAGCCCGGATAGGGAGCCCGTCCGGGTCCAGAACAAGCCCCTCCACATCTGACTCTCGAGCCATCCGGAGGTTCACTACCTCCTCCCCAGTGAGCCCGCGGGCCAGCAACTTGACGCTAGTGGTCTGGTAGCCAGGGGCTATGACCCGAAGGCTAGCCTCCTGGGAGGGCATCCTGAGAATCTTGTAGCTGCCGTCCGTCTCGCTGGTGGACTCTCTCTGAAGCCAGGGAACTCCCTCCACCCGGAGCACGGCCCCAACCACCGGGCTGCCATCCTCGTCAGTTACCTTGCCAAGCACTGTCCGTACAGGGCCCAGCGCAAGCACCAGGTTCCGCACTACGGCGCCTTGGTCTAGAAGCAATTCGGCGCTAGCCACCATCCCCTTGTCATCGTGCTCAGCAACCAACACCAACCGTCCCGGGTCAAGCTCGAAGCGGTAGACCCCATGGCGCGTCGTAGCCTGCTCCCCCACCCGCTGGACACGGCTGTCGCTGTAAACCACCACCCTGGCCCCTTCCACCGGCTCTCCTTCCCCATCAACCACCCGCCCGGAGAGCAGCACCTTCCCCTCCGGCGGAGGTGTCTCCTGAGAGCTGGTGGGGGCTGGTACAGGAGGAACGTCCGGGTACCAGGGTCGAAGTCTGGGAACGTAGACTAGCACCACTGCTAGCACCATCACAGGTACCAGCACCATGGCACCAATGCCTGCCAACAGCCCAAGGGGACGATCTGGAGAGGGGAGCGGAGGAGGTTCAGGCTCCGCAGGAAGCTCGGGGGAGAGCACCTCCACCAACGGCGTCGGACGGCGCGACGAAGGCAAACGGCCCGAGGAGGGCGAGCGCGACGAGACCGACCTCAAAGGATGCTGGCTGGAAGGTGGTGCATCGTGTTGCACACGGAAGATGTACCAGAGGACGAAGATGACGACGACGTTCCCCGCTGGGACGCGCTACGCTCATGGTCTACCATGACCATGCGCCTCCTCCGCTTGGCCGCCCGACACCCCCTGAAATCCCTCGGGTTTGCTCTGCTGCTGCCTGCCCTCCCCCTGGCTACCTGGCTCCTCCTGGCAAAGGCGCCCCTGACCCCGACCAACCCAGACCTCCTCCAGGATCGCCTCTGGCTCGACAAGTTCCCTGAGGAACCTACCGACAAGTTCTCCCTCTGGCTCTTCATTGACGATGGCTACGGTTTTTACCGCCAGGGCTCAGGCTTCCGTTTTCAGGTGGATGTGGTGAGTTACGAGCGCAAGAGGGATCTGCTCCATATCACTCTCCTCGAAGATCGAAAGAAAAAGGAAACGCGCTACACTCTCCGCCCCTGCGACGAGAAGCCTCCCTTCGACCTTTGTCTCACCTTTGATAACCCCCCCCTTGGACCAGCCAAGTTCTATGGGTTCAGCGACAGTGAGCAGACCACTCACCGTCTCCCCTGGCTCAAGGTACGTTGAACCTCAGGCAAACGCTTCCTCCAACACATCCAGGAGCGAATCTACCGAGCACACCCCTTCGATCCTACCTCCGGTTTCCTCCACAGCCGCTACCAGTACCTCTTGAAGTTGCCCCCGCGTCGCCCTCCGAGGCAACTCCTCCAGCCTACGATCGACCGCAGCCATCAGATCTTCCGACGCGAAGAACTCCCCCCCCAGCCCTGCCCACGGAGGCCCTGAGGCCCCCACCAGCCCGATGGCCTCCTGCCGCAGTGCCGCCCAGGGAGGTCGCTCATCGCGAACCTCCCGCCGAAGCCACCCTGCCTCGAACGATCCCGGCGCCCACAAAACGCCCAAGTCCGTAGCGTAGGCCCTTGTGACCGCCTGATGCAGCGTTTCCAGCGACAGAGGGTGGGGGGACAGCTCCCGGAGCCCGGCAGGCACCTTACCAAGCCAGGGAGGCTCACTACGGTAGATAGCGGAAGCATCTTGCTCAGAAGGGACCGAGAAGGACCGATCAAGGGGCAAGAACGCCTCGACGCAGCAAGCGTTGGAGGCTCCGTGGTGCGCGAAGCCAACCCAGATTGCGGGACGGTGGGCCACGGCGATCCAGTCCCGCCCTGGGTACATCGCCGCCAACCCTAGACGGCGCAGTGCTCGGAGCAGGGGGCGCAGATGACGGTTGAGGAGCCGGGGGAGATCCGCGTCGGGGACAAGAACCGAGGGGGATGGAAGGTAGAGTACCAAGTGCAAGGACTCGGGAGCGAGGAGGAGGGTAGGCCCCCCGGACAAGCGTCGGGTGACCGGGAATGAGGGCTCCTTGAGGGCGCTAGCAGCCCGCTGAAAGGCCCCGAGGGAAAGCTCAGCCTGTGATACTGGCTCCAGCCAAAGGCTCGGCGATGAAGGCAGGGGCAAATCAATAAGAGGCACAAAGTTTCCTTAGGTTGACCAGGGCGAGGGCAAGCTCTTACCGTGGCACTCTAGAATTCTGCTACTGAAGAGTTGCTATGCGGAGAAAAAACGGGTTCCAAGCTCGGGTTGCGACCCTCCTGGTGGGGGTAGCATCCCTGGGAGGGTGCAGCACCGAAGAGGAGCCCACCATGCCGGGTGGCTCCATAGGAAACGGTGGTTCGAGCCCCCACGGAAGTGGGGGCTCTGGGGGAGCACCCGGTCCCGTGTGCGATCACCAGGGGGATCTCGATCTCTCCGGGACATGGTTGATCAAGGCCCGACTGGAAGTAGATCTCAAGAGTCGGGAGGGAGCATTGGTACAGGTTTGCCCGGCGCAGCAGACCGGAGTTTCCGAGTTGCTGCTGTTGGGCCACTTTGAGCAGGAGGGCACGGAACTGCCTAAACTGGGGCTAACGATCTGCGACTTCTCCCTCCCAGAGGTGACCGCCTTCGTAGGGCAGTGCACCCCGGGGGAAGTGGGACCAGTAAGGGCCCAGGTGACTCCCTCAGAGGCCTTGCTAGCAGCGCTTCCGGGGCTTGTGATTTCCAACGGGAGAGGGAAGCTGGGAGGCCTGGAAAACGGAGCGAGCTTCGAGCCGGAACGTTTTACCTTTGCCTTGGGGACCAAGAGCACAACCGGGACGATGGCTTCCTG
Source organism: Polyangiaceae bacterium (assembly GCA_025057345.1). Classification (GTDB taxonomy): domain Bacteria; phylum Myxococcota_A; class Polyangia; order Polyangiales; family Polyangiaceae; genus JANWXX01. The sequence goes on from JANWXX010000131.1 coordinate 6,824, forward strand.
GAAGGGTGGGGGAACCTGCGACAACCCGCAAAATCCCATGGGGACCGGAGAGGGCTGCGAGCAAGACTGCGTCACCGACTGCGGAGACGTGTTGGACTCGGACGGGGACAAGCTCCCCGGGGTATCGATGACCGTGTGCGGGTTCAGCAAGGATGAGGCCCAGGGAGCAAAGTGCTCGCCAGAAGAACCGGATCAACCTGGGGTGACCCTCCAGGGCAAGACAGGGATCAACTTCCGGGTCAACCCGATGCTCTCGGGGAAGGCAGAGAACTCTTGTCTCCTCCGAGGTGGGGTGGATGCCAAGATTGAGTACAACGTGCTCGGCGCCAACGTACGCCTTACAGGGGGGATCCTCACGGTCAAGCTGGTCCAGGAGGCCATCCCGCTCTTCGACGTAGTGGCAACCAATAGCCAGTTCGTCGCTCTGCGGGTGGATGGTAAGTACGGCACCCCGGATTTGGGCCTCCCCGCGGACAACCCCCAGATGGCCTGCCAGAAGGCCATCTCCAACCGGAATCTTCTTTGATCTTGAACGCCAACGCTATCCTACGAATCATCCCCCTCGGCGGCCTCGGCGAGATCGGGATGAACTGCATGGCCCTGGAAGTCGACGGGGAGATCCTGGTCATCGACTGCGGAGTGACATTCCCTCGCAGCGACATCGGCATCGATACCTACCGCCCCGACCTAAGCTGGCTGGAAGAACGTCAGAGCTCCCTCCGTGGACTGGTGCTGACCCATGGCCATGAGGACCACATCGGCGCCGTCCCCGCCTTCCTGGAGCGCTTTGACGTACCGGTATGGGGGCCCCCTTACGCCCTGGAACTGGTCAAGCTCCGCCTAGAAGAATACGGCTTCCACGCAGGAAGCTACGACCTGCGCCCTTCGCTCCCTCGCCGTCGCTTTGAGGCAGGCCGCTTCGAAGTCGAGCCCATCCGGGTCACTCACTCCATCGTCGACGCTACGGCTCTCGTTGTCCGTACCCCCGCCGGCACTGTCGTCCACACCGGCGATTTCAAGATGGATGGTGCCCCCGACCCGGAGGAACTAACAGACGAAGAACGCTTCCGCGAGGTCGGTGACGAGGGTGTCCGCCTCTTGCTCTCCGACAGCACCAACATCGACTCGCCTGGAACCTCCGGCAATGAGCAGGCTGCCGTCGCTCGGCTTCGCGAGCTCATCGACTCTGCCCCTGCCCGGGTGGTCGTGGGCCTCTTTGCCTCCAACGTACTACGGCTCCGCACCTTGGGTGAGATTGCTGCTTCCTCCGGCCGTAAGCTCATCCTCCTTGGTCGCAGTGTGGTCACTCACTCCCGCATTGGCCGCGACCTAGGGAAGCTCCCATGGTCCAGCGACCTAGTCCTCCCCCCCGAGCAGATCCCTCACACGCCCCGCGCCCGCCAACTCATTCTCGCCACCGGTACCCAGGGCGAGCGCCTTGCCGCCCTCTGGAAGCTCTCCTCTCGCACCCACCCCACCGTCCAACTCGCGGAGGGGGATCGGGTGATCTTCTCCAGCCGGGTCATCCCAGGTAACGAACCTACCGTCACCCAGATGGCCAACGGCTTCCTTCGCCAGGGGATCCAGGTCTGCACCGCCACCAACTACCCAGGAATCCACATCTCCGGCCATGCCTACCGCGACGAGCAGGCACGGATGATCGACCTGGTGCGCCCCCGCGGATTCCTGCCCATCCACGGTACCTTGCTCCACCTCCACCGCCATGCCGAACTAGCCCGCTCTCGGGGAGTCCCCGAAGTCACCGTCCTGGAGAACGGTCAGGTCGGGGAGCTGACCCATCATACTCCCTTCTCCCGCACCGAAGACCATGCTCACACCGGCCGCATCGCCACCTGGATGGGGGAGGATATCCCGGAACGTGTTCTCCAGGACAGGGAGCTCCTTGCCCGCGTCGGCATCGCCTTCATCACCGTCCTCGCGGACACTCGCGGCCGCCCTGTCGGTCCCGTCTCCGTCACCTCTCGCGGAGTCTTCGACGAACGCCGTGACGGTGACCTCCTTCGCGAGGCAGCTCGCGAAACTCTCCGCACCCTCCGTGAGCATGCTTACCCTCACGAGCGTCCGACCGACGAGGAAATCGCCGACCTTGCACGCCTCACTACCCGTCGCTACCTCGAATCCTCCACCGGAAGACGCCCCGTCGTCCTGGCACAAGTCATCCGCGTACGATGAGTGCCGCTGCCTTCCTCACCCCTCGTCTCCAGCGTCTCGCCCTGCAGCTTCGCCACGCCCTTGACCGCGTCCAGCACGCTCACCACGACGACGAGGCTATCCATGACTTCCGAGTCTCCATCCGCCGCTTGCGCTCTCTCCTCAAACCCGCTCGCCGCCTCTACGGCCCTTGCAACACCAAGCCCGTCCGTGCGGCTCTCAAGGCAGTAGCCGACGCCTCCAGTGACCTCCGCGATGAGGAGGTCTTGATCCAGACCCTCGCTTCTCTCGACCTTCCGGGTCATATAAAACCTGATTTGGATGCTTGGCTTACCCTCCGCAAGCAGTATGAGGCTTCCCTCCGGTCCTCGTTCCTGGCTCGCCTTACCTCAGACCAGGCCCATCAGGCTGCTGACCTCCTTGACGCCCTACTCCAACTGCCTGTCAAGCCTTCCCGAGATCTCCCGATCGACGTGTTTGCTCGTCGCACTCTCAAAAAGGCCGAACGTCGCATCCGCCAATGGATCATCACCGATACCAACTCTGTTGAAGAGCTTCATCGCCTTCGCATTCTCTACAAGCGGCTCCGTTACGCTACGGAAGAACTGTCGGAGGTTCTCCCTCCCCCCCTGGTTGCCCGGGCCTCAGTGGCCGCTCGCTTCCAAAAGATCTTGGGAGACATCCACGACCTTGATCTCGCACGTACGGTCCTCGATCCGACGGACCCTACCCTCCCCCTCCCGTTGCGGCTCTCCCTTCGGCTTGCTCTGGAACGACGGCGTGCCCAGCTGGTTGAGCGCTTCCTGGAAGCTCAAGCGATGCAATTTCCCCCCTGACCTGGTTGTCAGCATGGTTTGCCCAGAGATCTCTGGCGATGGGGCCCACCAAGGAAAGCAGGCGGGGCTTCCAGAGGGAAGGCGCTTCGGATAAGGTGCGTCGCCCACAAAACGCCTAGCCGAAATCCCGCAGCACAACGAGCCACCCGATGACAACGCCTGACACCGAGACCCCGACCTCTTCCCCCGCCGACGCCACCACTGCCGCGGCTTCCACCGGGGAAGGCCAGGCCGAGCCCCAGGTCTCCTCGCCCCCCAACGGCGAAACCTCGCCAGCTCCTGCCTCCTCCCCTGCGGCTCCCACCGCGGCTCCCTCCCCTCCTGCTGCTCAGGGAGCCACCAAGGAAGGTGCCAGCTCGGACCATCTTGCTGAGCCATCGGCCCGGGCCCAGGAGGGAGAAGGCAAGGGCGAGCGCGAAGGCAACAAGCGCCGTCGTACCAAGAAGAAGCACGGCACCCAGGAAACCCCCGACGGAGAAGAGGCCCGCGAGGCCCGGAGTAAGCCCGACAAAAGCACTCATGCTCCCCCACGCGCCGCCTTCCGTATCGGCGAGGAGGTCTTCGGTCGCGTCAAGGAGGTAAAGTCTCACGCCCTGATCATTGACATCCCTGGCAAAGGCAATGCGATCTTTGACACCAGCGAATTCGGCGGGGAAGGAACACTTCCCGCCGTGGGGGACCGCTTCGTCGCCAAAGTTCTGGGCGACGGAGGCCGTGGTGGATTGGTCGTGCTAGCCCGCAAATACTTCGACGACCCAACCTACGAGGACAAAGTCAAAGAGGAAGTCGAGAAGGCTTTCCAGGAGAAGACCGTAGTACTTGGCCTAGTCACCGGTGTCATCAAAGGAGGTCTGGAAGTCTACGTCAAGGGCCTCCGTGCTTTCGCCCCTGCTAGCCATGTCGAGCTACGCCCTGGTGCCAATCTCTCCGGTCACATCGGCCAGCAATACCTCTTCCTGGTCGAACAGTACGCCAAGAAGGGCCGCGATATCGTGCTTTCTCGCAAGGCATTCCTCGAAGAAGAGTCGAAAAAGCAGCGAGATGGGAGCCTCTCCAAGCTCACCGTGGGTGCTATCGTCCCTGGTATCGTCAAGAGCATCGTCGATTTCGGCATCTTCGTCGCCATCCCCGAGGCTGACAATATCGAGGGCCTCGTCCATGCCACCGAGATCAGCCACGAGCCACGTGTACGCATCCGAGACGTCGTAAAGATCGGGGAGGAGATCAAGGTCAAGGTCGTCAAGATCGACGATAAGGGCAAGCTCTGGCTGTCCAAGAAGGCTACCGAGCCTGACCCGTGGGAACAGATTCGTACTAAGTACGCCGTCGGCACCCGCCACAAAGGGAAGATTACCCGCAACAAGGATTTCGGCTCCTTCGTTGAGCTAGAGCCGGGGCTCGAAGGATTGATCCATCTGACCGATCTTTCCCTCAAGCGCATCGAATCCCCCTCCGATGTGGTGAAGGAAGGCCAGGAGATCGACGTGGTGGTCGCCTCCTTCGACACAACCAACAGGAAAATCGGCCTCCACCCTGCACCTGCCGGCATTGAGCAGGAACCTCGCCAGAAGGTCGCTCCCCACAAAACCATCAAGGTCGCTGTCGCTGGTCATGATC
>JANWXX010000132.1 GCA_025057345.1 Polyangiaceae bacterium
CCCCCCCCCCCCCCCCCCCCCCCCCCCCCCCCCCCCCCCCCCCCCCCCCCCCCCCCCCCGCCCCCCCCCGCCGGGCATTTCCAAAGAGCCTTGCTGCGTGGCTCACGATGGCCCCGGATGCAACGATGCGGCGATTAAGGCTTGCGTGTGCGAGAAGGATCCGACTTGCTGCTCTGGGTCGTGGAACCATTTATGCGTCAAAGAGATCAAGATGTTGGGCTGTGGCTCCTGCGAGGGTGGAAGCGGGGGAGGTCCAGGGGGCGCTGGAGGGGCCAGTACCGCAGGCTCGGGAGGCAATGCCTTCGGAGGGAGCACAGGGGGCGGCACAACCCCGATCTTCGGTGGTTGGTGCTGCAACGACAAGACAGACGCTCCAGGGTGCGATGTCCCCAAGGTCCAGAGCTGTGTATGTGCTAAGGACCCTTATTGCTGTGAGGTCGAGTGGGATGCTCAGTGCTCTGCTCAGGTAACCTCCTTTGGCTGCGGGGTTTGCGGCAGCGGGTATACCTGTACCGATTACCCAGATCAGTGCATCGGTTGCTGCATTGGCGCCCATCTTCAGGGTTTTGAAGCCATCAACAAGGATGCTGCCAGTTGTGCTTGCGAAGGGGCGTGCTCGTCGTTCTGTGTCTCCGCCTGCCTAGGAGGTAACGTGTCTGCGAGCTGCTCTGCCTGCTTGGATCAGAACCTGGGTTCTGCCTGCCCGACAACCTCCTGCAACGCCAGCTCGGATTGTGCATCCTACTTCTCCTGCGCCATCTCCTGCCCTTGAGCTCACAATCCTGTCCCCTGCGAGGGGTGTCCCTGTGCTGGTCTTTCCTTTCGTGGCTCGTATTGCTCTCCTGTGGAAAAGAGCCTCCTGTGAGGCTGCTTCCTCACAACGGGAAACCTTCAAGGCGGTGACCTTCAATACTTTTCCGGTCGTTGCTTGGAGATTCCCGACGTCATGGACCCTTGCTCTCGCCCTTGTCGACCGCACTGCTAGGGATGGGGTTCTGCTCTTTCTCTAGGTAGCGGAAGATGGTACGGGGGTCGACGCCAAGATCCCGCGCGGTCTGAGTACGATTGCCGTGGTTTCGCTCTAGGGCTTCAAGCACATAGCGCCGCTGGAACTCCTCCTTGGCCTTCTCCAGGGGTAGGATGGGGGCGAGCTGGGCATCGCCAAGCCCCAAGTCTTCCGGGTTGAGGAGGGCTCCTTCACAGAGGACTAGGGCTTTCTTGATCCGGTTCTCCAGCTCACGGATGTTTCCGGGCCAGGAGTACTTGCGGAGTGCGGCGAGGGTGGCGGGGGCGAAGCCGCGTACTGGGCTCTTGAGCTCATCTGCGAAGCGGGAGAGCAGGGCCTTGGCGATGATGATCACATCATCCCCCCGTTCGCGCAGTGGAGGGCTCGACAGGGTGACCACGTTGAGGCGGTAGTAGAGATCTTCTCGGAAGCGGCCGGCTTTGATCTCATCTTCTAGGTTCCGGTTGGTGGCAGCGAGCACGCGGATGTCGATTTTCTCTGGTTTGCTGTCGCCGACGCGGACGACTGCGCGGTCCTGAAGAGCGCGGAGCAACTTTACTTGGAGGTTGGTCGGAAGCTCTCCGATTTCGTCGAGAAAGAGGGTACCCCCGTCGGCTGCCTGAAACTTTCCCGGGCGAGGGGCAATGGCGCCGGTGAAGGCGCCCTTGACGTGGCCAAAGAGCTCGCTTTCGATGAGATTCTCGGGGATGGCGCCACAGTTGACGGCTACGAAGGGGCCCGAGGCTCGGTTGCTACGCCGGTGGATTTCCCGGGCGAGCAGTTCCTTGCCGGTACCGGTTTCTCCTGTGATGAGCACGTTGATGTCGGTGGTGGCCACCCGCTGAAGCTTCCGAAAGATCTCGAGCATGGAGGGGCAGGCGCCGATGATCTCCCCAAAGCGTTTGTCACTCAGCTCCTGGGAGAGCTTCTCTTTGTCGGCCCGGAGTGCCGACAGCAGCATTGCATTCTCCAGGATCAGGGTCGCTTGGGAAGCGAATACTGTGAGCAGGTCGAGGTGAGAGCGTTCGAAGAGGTGCTTGATCCGGTTGCTTCCGACGTAGATGGCCCCTACCGCCTCACCCTTGCTGAGCAGAGGTACACACATCACGCTGGAGAGCTGGAGGGCCACGACGCTCTCGCTCTTGCCAAAGAGTGTATCGGAGAGGGCATCGCTGACGATGATCGGCTTCCCGGTGGTGAGCACCTGGCGAACGATGCTGTCGGAGATGACTCCCTCCGGGTTGGTGATGGCCTCGCGGCGCACGTTGCGGGCCGCCCGCACGGAGAACATGCGCCCCTCCCCTCCACGGGAAGATTCTTCTACCAGAAGTAGGGCCCCTTTGTCGCCGCTGGTTAGCTCCAAGATGTCGTCGAGCATGGTTTCCAGAAGCTCATCGATGGAGCCTCGGGCCATGAGCTTCTGACTGAAGGCGAGGAGCTTGTGCAGCCCCCCCAAGTCCGACGGGAGGCCTGAGGCGGGTCGCTCGCTAGTCTGAGGGCGAGAGGGTAGTTCGGAGAACATGCTGAAGGCGATTTCGGCTCCTTCGCCCAGCTCAATCCGGTCGCCGTGGACTAGCCGCGCCCGTCGCTTGCGCTTACCGTTGATCTTGATGTCCGCTTGCCGGTCCACCTCCGCCAGGTTGTAGTCGCGTCCATCGAAGACCACTTGGATGTGATGCTCGGCCACCCCGGGCCCCTGGACCACCAAGTCGTTGCTGGGAGCTCGACCTAGGGAGGTGATAGGTTTGTGGATACCGTAGATCAGGGGAGCGCCGACGGAGGGGAGGTACTTGAGGGTCGCCATGGGTTCAGAAGAGGAGGCCAGTCATCTGCATTCCGAGCCCCCCCGGGAGTGCCATGGGGGCCACCCCTTCTAGGGAGGCGAAGCGCCGCTGGCTGGAATCCTGGTGGCTGGTGGTATCCCAATCTCGGTCGTAGAAGGTGAAGATACCGCCGGCCGCGATGCCGAGGGTGGTACCGATCCCTTGGGCGATCAGACCACGGCGGGCTGGGTTCTCGTTGCCTGCATAGAACAAGTAGATGGGGAGCGTTGCGGCAAAGCCTACTCCAGCTCCCGCCCACATGTAAGTCATCTGCTTGTATCCGGGGATCCATACGGTGCTCAGTGCTCCGGTGGCTGCGATGCCGACATTCAAACCGACCAGGTTGCCCAGAGTGAGGGCATCATTGCGGTCGCCGTAGGTTTCTCCCGAGGAGGTGCCGTAGCCGATCATCGAGCCGATCGCCGAGCCCCAGAGGCCTCCGGAGCCAACGAAGAGGCTAAGCTTGGGGGAGGGTTCTTCCAGGAATCCCACGGCTGCACCGGCGGCTCCGCCGAGGGTTGATCCAAGCAACACGCTTCGAGCGAAGGCCCGGCCCCCCCAGGCGTCGGCCTCTTTAGCACTCGTGTACTGGTAGAGCCAGAGGTGGGTTCCTTCGAGGGCGCCCAGGGTGAGCCCCAGGGAGATGGCCCCCGGAACTCCCCGTGGCAGCTTAGGTTCATCGAGAAAGTAGACCCCCACCGGACCCGCGACCCCCAGCACTGCCGGGGCAATGAACGCCAGCCCTGGATCCTTGACCCCTAGCTCAGTAGCTAGCCAGATGCCGGCCCCTACGCCGTAAGCTGCCGAAGCCACGTAGAGCGTACCGACCTCAAGGTTGGAGGAAGGTTGGCGGCCAGCAGGAGAGGGGGGAATATACCCAGGCTGGGAGACGGGGGTGCCCCAGCCTCCACCTGTAGACGTCCAGCCACCGGACCATCCCTGGGCCAGCGCAGGGGAAGTGGCCAGCAGGGCTAGCGCCGAGGCGGACAGAGCGAGGAGGGAAGGGAAGGGGGAGCAAACCATGGAAGAGAGACACCTTACGTAGCGGGAGGCTCAGCGGAAGTCGAGTTCTGGGAGGAGGGGGCGACGCATCAGGTCTGCCAGTGCGTCGCGGACCGACTTGCCATGGTAGAGGACTTGGTAGACCTGCTCGGTGATGGGCATTTCGACCTGGAGAGAACGTGCGAGATCATACGCGCTCCGCGCGGTCTTCACCCCCTCCGCCACGTGCCCCAGGGTGTTGAGGATATCTTCCAGTTTCTTGCCTCGGCCCAGCTCGATCCCCACGGTGCGGTTTCGCGAAAGCTCCCCCGTGCACGTGAGTACTAGATCGCCCATTCCTGCCAGCCCCGCGATGGTCAGCGGGTTGGCCCCCTTGGCCACCGCCAGCTTCGCTAGCTCGTTGAGTCCTCGGGTGATGACCGCTGCCCGGCTGTTGTGACCGAATCCCATGCCATCTCCGGCCCCTGCGGCGATGGCGATCACGTTCTTCAAGGCCCCACCTAGCTCCACCCCCACCAGGTCGTCAGACCAGTAAACCCGGAACACCTCACTGGAGAACCGGGCTTGTACCTCTTGGGCCACCTCCCGTCGGCTCCCGGCCACGGCCACCACCGTGGGGTGCCGCAGCGCCACCTCCTTGGCAAAGCTTGGCCCCGAGAGGGTTGTGTACATCGCTAGGCACTCTGGGCCCAGCGTGTCGAGCGTGACCTGGTGCATGAGCATCAGGGAGTCGTTCTCGATCCCCTTGGTCGCGCTCACCAGAGGCACCCCCCGGGGGATGTAACGGTTCAGTTCCTGAAGCACCCCCCGGGTCGCATGGGAGGGTATCGCTAGCAGCACCAAGTTGGCTCCCTGCAGCGCCCGCTCCGGATCCTCCGTGGCATGGAGGTTCCGCGGGAGATCGAAGCCCGGCAGGTATCGGTTGTTCCGGTGGTTTTTCTCAATGTCCTCGATCACCTCGGGGGGGCGCCCCCAGATCCATACCTCGTTCGACTTCTCCGCCAGCAGCTTCGCAAGCGCCGTTCCCCACGCACCCGCTCCCAGTACCGCAACGTGTCCCATGGCTCCTTGAGCCTACCGCTCCGTGCGTCCTTCGCCTAGGCTCCCTATCCCATGCCCCCTCTTGCCGCGCTGCGCTACCGCTCGCTGGCCCTCCTTGCTCTCGCTCTCCTCGCCCTAGGGGCGTTCTCCTGCCAGCGCACAGGGGTAGCCCTGGTCAAGCTAATGCCGGGAGTGACCAACGACCCTCGTAACCGCACCATGCGCCGCGAGATCATGAGCTTTGGGAGCAAGGAGTTCTGCAAGGAGCTTATGAAGCGCGGTGCTCCCCTCAAGACTCGGGATGACGCTCCTGCCATGGGCCGGTTCTTTGCGGACCAGTGCTTCCACCAAGACATGGAGAACGACGATGTGTTCGTCCAGTTCTCCGGCCGTGGTTACACCTGGACCCAGCCCTCGGGGCGCATCGGCTTCAAAATCCAGGGCAGCATCCTCTACAACCCTGATTTTCTCCTCCATGGCAAAACGATGTACGCCTACTTCCGGCCTCGTACTGTCCAATCATCCAAGTTCGAAACGATCATGATCGAGCGGGTTGGTTCCACCCCCCTTGGGGGCCTTTTCGGGGCCAGCGCTCAAGACACCGCCAACCGCATGGGAAACCAAATCATCGCTCAGGAACTTCAACGGGGGTTCACCGTGCTCCGGGACGACGACGGGTCAGTTGATTTCGGCGTGGGCATCATCGAGCAAGGGCAGAGGCCGTTTCATCCCTACCAGGTCCATGGCTCGGACAAGGTGTTGCTGGCCTCCGACTGGACGGAGATCCATGAACAGCAGCGTGATTTTCTAGGCCCCTTCGAGATCGAAGGGAGGGATCAGGCCCTGTTCCTCACCATGAACCTGGATGGAACTCCGGCGGTAGACGTGATGCTCTTTCAGAAGACCCCAGGGGATGGATGGCTTCAGACCTACATCCAGCAAGCGCAGGTAGGGCCTCCGCCGGTACCACCGATGCTGAGCGATGTTCTCGCCCAGGGGCGGGAGTGGCGCCGTACGGTTCCCCTCAAGCCGGGGCTCTATTACCTGGTCATCGACCACACTTCTGTGGCAGGACCGGTGTCGCCCCCACCGTCCCAGCCGGGTTTCCTAGGGACAAGCGACGTGGCGGCCGTGGTGCGCTACGTTGCCCAGGTGGGGGACGCACCCTAAAGTGATGCACCCATTGCTGCTTTCTGCTCCATCCTGATGCTGGCTCCCGTGAACCTCGCCCCTCGCTTGCTCCGCTCGCTCTACCTGACCGGGATCTTCGTAGTACTACCGCTGCTGGGGGCCGCCTTCCTGGTGTGGGCTATCGCCCCATCCGACAACTACATCGCGGTGACCTCCCATGGCTGGATCCGTACCCTGTTCCGAGACCAGCGGGTACCGGTGCTGATCGTCCTGTTCACCATTCTGGAAGTCACGCTCTGGAACCAGCGTCATCGACTCCCCTTCTCCGAACTGCTGGCCACTCCTGGGCGCAGCGATGTTCCGGCACGCTATCGGGCCGATTTCGAGCGGGCGATGGGGCTTCTGGAGGAGGCTGAGCGGATCATGGATCGGGTGGGGCGTCGTCTGGAGCGCGAGCTCCGCAGCGACGAGCGGGATGACCTGCAGAGTGCCTTGGAAGAGCTTCAAGCGACCATACGCGTCCGTCCGTTCGATGGCATTCGCTTTGAGCACGCCATCGATCGTGCCGAGGCCAAGATCGATCTGCACCTGGGGCGCTTCCGCAAGGGAGAGCTACGAGAGTACGCCGAGTCCATTGGCGTTGCTGTTGCCGTGGCTCTCCTGCTCCGAGTCTTTTTGGTGGAAGCTTTCAAGATCCCTAGCGGATCGATGATCCCGACGCTGCAGGTGGGGGACCACATCTTCGTCAACAAGCTTGCCTATGGGCCCCTGGTCCCTTGGGCTCGTACCCGCCTCTTTCCCCGCCTACCCCCCCGTCGCGGCGATGTCATCGTCTTCGAGTTCCCCGAAAATCGCGAGCAAGACTTCATTAAGCGTACCATCGCTATCCCTGGTGATCGTTTGGAGGTCCGTGACAGCCACCCGTACCTTAACGGCTGGCGCGTCCCCGCCTGCCCCGTTGGAACCTATGCCTACCGGGAGAGCGACACCGCCATCCCACGGAAGGCTGACCTCGCCGTTGAGTACCTGGAGGACAAGGCCTACCTTACCCTTTACGAACGGACGTTCCTCACCGGCTCCGGCGAAGTCCAGGGGCCTTACACCGTGGCTCCTGGTGAAGTCTGGGTTCTAGGGGATAACCGCAACAATAGCCACGACTCCCGCGGATGGTTCGAGGGTAAGGGCGGAGGTGTCCCCTTTGCTAACATCAAGGGCCGTGCCTTGTTCGTTTGGCTAAGCTTCGATGCTACCGGCAAAGTGGCTTGGGAACGTCTTCTGGTCAATGTCATGGGCACTCCCCGTCTCCCCCCGGAGCAAGCAGCCCAGCTCGCTGCAGGGGTGGAAAAATGCTTCACGCAACGCCCGCCACTGAGCGAAACTACTCCACCTTCTCCCTCTCTTCGCTGACCCTTTGGACGAGCGTCGCGACGTTTTCCAGCAGGCCCTCGCCTGGAGCGCTGAGGGGCGACGCTTCGCCCTGATTACCGTGATCCGTACTGCTGGGAGCACTCCTCGAAAACCCGGTGCTCGCATGCTGGTCCGCGAGGACGGTGTGACCTGCGGTACCGTTGGCGGAGGTGCTGTCGAGCAGGCCTTTCTCCAGGAGGCCCTCGCCTGCCTGCGGGAGCGGCGTCCTCGGCTTGTGCGGCGTCACCTGACCCGTGACCTCGCTATGTGCTGTGGAGGAGAGATGGAAGCCTTCCTGGAGCCCTTCGGGCTGACCGAAACGCTAGTGCTGGTAGGAGCGGGGCACATCCATCGGGCACTGGCTCCGGTAGGCCTCGCCCTCGGCTTCTCCGTGGTTGTGGCCGATGACCTAGAGGAGCTAGCCAGCCCCGAGCGCTTCCCCGGGGCTCGCTTGGTCACTTCCTTCGATCCGCGCTCGTGGAATGTATCCTTCGATGAGGGAGCCTATGTGGTCATCGCCACCCGCGACCATGCCGTCGACCAAGAGGTACTGGAACAGCTCGCTCGCCTCGATGCTCGCCCCGCGTACCTAGGTGTCATCGGGAGCCAGGGCAAGCTTTTGAAGTTCAAGAAGCGCCTGGAGCAGCGGGGCATCGAGGCTTCTTGGATTACTCGAATTCGAGGTCCTATCGGTGTGGATGTGGGCGCTGAGACCCCCGCTGAGATCGCTGTCGCTATCGCTGCCGAGCTGATCGCCGTCCGTCGTCGGGGGCAAGAGGTGCAGGTGCGGTGAGGTTCCTCTCGCGCCTCTTCGAAGGCTCTGGCAGCATTCTTTCAATGCCCCCACCCCGTCCTCCGGCCGTGCACTACTCCGATCCTTTCCCTGGTGCTCGTCCTGGTCCCAAACCAATTCCTCCGCGCCCCAGGCGTCTTCTGAAGAAACCGCCGCTGGTGCCCCAGGTGACCACGCTTTGGGATTATCCCTCCCAGCACTACGGCAACGAGGAGCAGGGGAGCCAGCGGTTCAAGGGGGCCACCCCCTCCTATGTGATCTGGAATGTGATCCACCGGTACTCGGAGCCGGGTGAGATCGTTCTCGATCCCTTCTGTGGCAGCGGCACCACACTGGATGTATGCCGAGATCTGGATCGAAAAGGGCTGGGGTTCGATGTGGCACCAATGCGACCGGACATCCAGCAGGCGGATGCACGAAGCCTCCCTCTCAAACAACGGAGCGTCGATCTCATCTTCATGGACCCGCCCTATGCGGATAACTTGGAGTACTCCGATGATCCGCGGTGCATCGGCAAGCTGAAGGCAAACGGGCAGTACCAGCGGGCGATGAGGTTGGTTCTGCGGGAGTGCGCTCGGGTGCTGCGGAATGAGCGGGTGTTGGCTATTTACGTGTGCGACGTGTTTCAGAAGGGGCGAGGGTTCTTCCCCTTGGGGTTCGAGCTGTTTGAGATGGCGAGGCCCCACTTTACACCCCTTGATCATGTGGCCGTGGTGCGCCACAACCGCACTCTGGAGATGGGGAACTACCGGAAAGCTGCTGATGAGGGAGGTTTCTTGCTCCGAGGGTTCAACCACCTGCTCCTCTTCCGTCGGAACGCCCATCCCTTTGACCGCGAGTAACGTGACCGAGGATGCCCTGCTGGGGGGGCGTCTCTCCTACCGGCAGCCAGCCCGTGGCTACCGCGTGGGCCTGGAGGCGCCACTGCTGGCGGCCTTCGCGCTCCCCAGGGGCCGTCGTCCGCCTCGGGTTGTTGTGGATCTTGGCGCGGGGCCAGGAGCGGTGGCCTTGTGCCTGGCGTTCCAGCTCCCTCGGGCGAGGGTGGTGCTGGTGGAGCGAGATCCGCTCCATGCAGCCCTGGCCCGGGACAATCTGGAGCGTAACGGACTGGGCGACCGGAGCCAGGTCCATGAGAGGGATGCACAAGGTTCCGAGGAGGTGCTGGGGCGCGGGGTGGCGGATCTGGTGGTCAGCAACCCACCCTGGTTTGACCGCGCCGGGGGGCAATTGGAAGCCCAAGGAGAGGTCCGGGAGGCTTCCCGGGGGCTGGATGCGCGGGGATTCATGCCCTTCTGCCAGTCAGCGAGGCAGCTCCTCGGTCGTGGAGGGCGCTTCTGTATGGCGGCTCCTGCCCCGGCCCTGGCAACGGTGCTGGCGGCGCTGGAGGACGCGGGGTTGGTGGCCAAACGGCTCCGGTGGCTCCATGCCCGGAGGGAGGCGCTGGCGCAGGTGTTCTTCGTAGAAGCGTTGGCCGGCAAGCCGGGAGGCCTGGTGGTGGAGGCCCCTTGGTTCGTGCGGGGCACCGGGGAGGAATTCACCCCGGAGGTGCGCGCTCTGCTCTGGGGAGAAGCCTTCCCAAGGAGGGGAGGGTGCTCCCGTGGGGCTCCCGGAAGCTGGTGAGAGGTGGGGGGAGATGCTCTCGGAAGGCGGCGAAAAGCCTTCGAGGAGCAAGGTAGGATGCTTCCGAGGAGGGGACAGGCACAGGGGTGGCGGGTTGCTTCCAGGGCTTGTTGCTGCAAGACCCCAGAGCATGTTCCCCGAGGAAGAATTGCCCATGACCCTTCGCCCGTTGCTGCCTCTGGCCGAGCGGGAGGCCCTATTGAACGAGCTGGGGGAGAACCCGCCGCTGGAGCCTGCCACCGGAAGGGAGCCGGTGCATGTGGTCTATGGAGGAGGGCACCTGTTCCGGGCCACCACGGCGGGGAAGCTAGGGAAGCTGGCGGTGCAGATGGTGGCTACCTACGCTCCGGATGAAAGCTCGTTTGCTGAGGCGATGGGACTTCCGGAGGGGGCCGGGCTACGGGAGCGGGTGCTTCGCAAGCTGGAGCTGGAGCCGGTGGAGGATTATCGAATCGACTTCGAGGATGGCTATGGTCTACGAAGCGATGGGGAGGAGGATGAGCATGCGAGCGCGGCCGCGAAGGAGGTAGCCCGGGGGCTGCGCGAGGGTTCTCTGCCAACTTGGATGGGGTTGCGGTGCAAGGCACTCTCGTCAGACACACAAGGACGTGCACTCCGGACGTTGGATCGGTTCTTCTCTTCGCTGCATGGGGAAGGCGAGGCGCCGCCAGAGGGCTTCGTGGTGACGCTACCCAAGGTGAGTAGCACGGCGCAGGTGGCAGTCTTGGTGGGAGCCTTGGAGCGGATCGAGCGAGCTGCCGGATGGTCTGTCGGGAGGATTCGCGTCGAGCTGATGATCGAGACGCCTGCAGCCCTGGTGTCCCCGGAGGGGAGGCTAGCCCCGCGGAGGTTGGTAGAGGCTGCTCGGGGGCGGTGCAGCTCCGTGCATTTCGGAACCTACGATTACACTGCGGCTTGCGGGATCACCGCGGAGCATCAGCGCCCGGACCACATGGCTTGCCTGCTGGCCCGGGGGCTGCTCCAAGTGAGTCTGGCGGGTACCGGGGTGAGGATCAGCGACGGTGCTACCACCGTGCTACCCACCGTGCTGCATCCGGTGAACAATGAGTTGACAGAGGGCCAGCGGGAGGAGAACCGGAAGGCCATCCACCGGGCCTGGAGGGTCCACGTCCGAAACGTCACCCGAGCCCTGGAGGAAGGGATCTATCAGGGCTGGGATCTGCATCCTGGACAGCTCCCAGCGAGGTATGCCGCCCTGTACGCTTTCTTCCTGGCCGGGGCGCCGGAGTCAGGGAGGAGGCTCCGGCACTTCATGGCCAGAGCAGCTCAGGCAACGCAGGTGGGAGGCGTATTTGACGATGCGGCGACGGGGCAAGGGCTGCTCAACTACTTCCGCCGCGCCCTCTCCTGCGGTGCGCTCACGGCGGAGGAGGTGCGCATCTACAGCGGGCTTGATCCCACCGCGCTCCAGGTTCGCTCCTTCGGGGAGCTTGCCGGGCGGGAGGGCGTTCCTTTCGGGGGCTAGCCCGGCCATGTAGTACCGAGATAGGAGTTACGCACCCAGGGCCAAGTGCCTGGGAACACTGGGGTTTGCAAGGAAGGTCCGGATGGCCTCACGCACGA
>JANWXX010000133.1 GCA_025057345.1 Polyangiaceae bacterium
TGATCTGGGGCGTCAGCGAGAGTCCGAGCAGGTTCTTGCGGCTGCGCTGCGAGATGAGGCCCTCCTCGACGGCGGAACCCTAGGTCTGCTGTTGACAGAACAGGCTCGCACCTTGGCGGACCTTGGCAAGCTCCCCGAGGCTCGCCGAGCCGTCGACCGAGCTTTCCAGATTGCCGAGAGCTCCCGAGGTAGTATCGAGAGCGCACGACTCCGAGCTGCCGATGCCCGCTTTTTCGTCATTGCCTCTCAGGGGAAGCTTGCCGAGCAGATCGAGGCAGGAATGGATGTGGTGCGCCTGGCTGATGCGGCAGGGGATGTCCCCCTTGGCACCCGCGCTCGTTGCAATTTGGGCCACAGCTACAACTGCGTCGGACGCTTCGAGGAGGCCTTGATCGCTCTCTCCCAAGCCGCTTCCGACGCTGTCCGTTCTCGTATACTCCCCCTTCAGGGCTTCGCCCTTCACAATCTAGGCCTCACCCTTGCTCGCCTCCAACGCTTTGACGAAGCCATTGCCCACCAGCAGCATGCCCGAAGTCTTGCAGAGCAGATGGGCCACGAGCGCCTCCGTGTATCCTCCCTCCAGTACGAGGCGTTGACCCTCGCCTGGTGTGGTGCCCCTGAACGGGCCCTCCCCTTCGCCAAGGAAGCTTGCCACGCCGCCGCCCACCAGCCCTCCCAACGTATCCTTGCCTTCCGGGTTCTCGCCTTTATCCAGCAATTCCGCGGCGCCAAGGAGGCTGCCCTAGAGCTTCTTAGCGAGCCCGGTGTTCTGCCTGAGGGCAGCAGCGACCCGGAGTGGAGCGTCCTCGCCAGGCTCACCCAGGTCGAGGCCCTCCTCTCCCTCGGCGAGCACTCCCAAGCTCGTGAGCAACTCCGCCTCGCCACCCTAGCACTTCTTGAGGCGGCCCACTCCCTCCCTGAAACCTACCGCCAAGGCTTCCTGGAGCGTCTTGACGAGAACCGCCGCACCCTGGAGCTCGCCCGCCTGCTTGGTGTCTACTGATCCCACTTGCTGCTGGCCTTGGTGCCTCCCTTCGGCGACCCTAGCAGGGCCCCGGGCATCCCCTCCCCTCGATCCCCATGGCCCTCCTGTTCCGCCTCCTCCGCGCCACCTTTCTGTTTGGCGTCATTCTCGCCAGCTATCTCCTCCGCTATGGGCTTTCCTGGCTTCTTAGCCACCAAGAACGCCAACGGGGGAGATGGGTTTATATTGACCCTCCTTGGCTTGAGGAGAGCTGGCGGAACCTCCATGTCACCAACGCCCGCAGGCTCTACCGGGGGATGGTTCAGCTGCGGGGAGTTTTCATCAAGCTGGGGCAAGTGCTTTCCCTGACTGGCGGATTTCTGCCTAGGGCCTACACCCGGGAACTGGAAGCGCTCCAAGACCAGGTACCTCCGCGGCCCTTTGAGGAACTGGAGGCAGCATTCGTCGAGTCGTTGGGGAAGCCCCCTTCCGCTTTCTTCGAGAAGATCGAACGGGAGCCACTGGCAGCAGCAAGTCTCGGCCAAGTACACGTGGCTTACCTGCCCGGAGGAAGGAAGGTGGCAGTGAAGGTTCTCTATCCAGGCATTCGGGACATCATCCGGGTGGACATGCAGGTGGTGGGCTGGGCACTGCGGGTCTACAAGTGGTTCTTTCCGATGAACGGCATTGAGCGGGTGCACACGGCGCTTCTCGATTTGTTGCGCCGGGAAACCGACTATCTCCACGAGGCTGCTTGCATGGAGCGCATGGCGAAGAACTTTGCTGATGAGCCGGATATCGTTTTCCCGGAGCCGATCCGAGAGGTGACCTCCCGCGACGTACTCACCATGACGTTCATGGAGGGCTTCAAGATCACCCGCAAGGATGAGATGCTCTGTCAGGGGATTGATCCCTCGGTGGTGGCTACGCGGTTGGTACAGTCCTTTTACAAGCAGCTCTTCGTCGATCGCTTTTTCCACGCGGACCCACACCCAGGGAACTTCCTTGTCCAGGCTCACCCTGCGGGCCCCCGCATCGTGGTCCTCGACTTCGGCGCCATTAGCGAGGCTGGCGACGAGCTGATCGACGGGGCTTTCGACGTCCTCCAAGCGATCATGACCCAGGACAAAGACGCGCTGCTCCGAGGGATTGAGCGTATGGGCTTCGTTGCCCGGGATGGCAATCGCGCCCTGTTGGAGCAGACCGTCACCACCTACTTTCAGCGGCTCCTCAAGATCCAGGATCGTACTCCCGCCGCTCTCATGAAGGCTCGCCGCGAAGACCTGGAACAACTCATCGACCCGGAGCTGGAGCGGGCCGAACTCCGAGAACTGATGCGCGCATTTGACTACCCAGAGGGCTGGTTCTACGTCGAGCGCGCTAGCGTCATGATGTTTTGGCTCGTTGCCCAGATCGACCCCACCCTGGACGCCCTCCCGGTGGGTATGGGCTATGTGCTCCCCAAGGTGATGTTGCGCCAATTTGAGCGCGCCACGCAACAAGCTAGCGAATCGAAGCTCCCACCGGAGCCAGAACCCATCCATGAGGTCCGCGCCATTTCCTCCCCATCCCTCGCAGGTTGACGAAGGCTCACCAGCGGCTCCATAGCCGTCACAGGGCGATGACCCTCGTGATGTCGCAATTACCGCAAGTACAGATCCAGGCGCGGATACGTACCAGTGAGGTCACCCCAGCTCAATCGGGCCCCCAGCCCGGAGATCCGGAGTGCGATACCGTGGATTCTACCGGAGCGCTGGGTCCACGACCGTAGGAGTTCTGTCACTTCTACCCGGAGCGGAGCTGGTGGCGTGAAGACCAGCGAAGCCCTCGACTCCGGCTGACCCAACGCTGGAAGCGGTACGGGAGTCAGGCTTGACCAGCTCTCCAGCACTGGGCTTACTTGGATCTCCATGGGCTCCAGCGCAGGAAAAGCCCCTTCCGTTGGCTCTAGAAGCAAGTAGGCCCGTTCGACCTGCACTCCCACCCAGGCAGGCTCAAAGCGGAGCAGTACCAGCGCACTGCCCCCCCCTCGGCTAGCCACCCGAAGTTCGGAAGTCATCCCCTCTCGGGAAGCTCCGTCGACAAAGAGTGCATCCACTGGGTCGAGTACCTTACGGCTGGATTCAGGGCGGACCGGCGTGGACTCCACTGCTGCACAGCGCCCCACCTGGCAGACCAAGGCTCCCGGGCAGGCGTCGACACGGTCACAAGGCTGCTGCGAGGAGGCGCATCCGATCAGGGTCAGGGTGAGCACAGAGCAACGAGGAGCGATCATGACGTGGCAGATCAACCTTGCTTGTTTTTACGACGGGCAACGAGCAGTTCGGCGGCAGTAGGCTGGCGTACCGCCGGCGGAGCGGGGGCAGGTGGAGTTGCAGTAGGCATCTCGTCGCCCGATGAGGGAGTAGGCCGGACTGCGGACACCGGAGCCACTGGAGCTTCCCGGCGTGGGATCACCACGGGCTCGACGGCCCGAGGGATGGAGGCGCGAACCTTCGCTTGACGCAAAGCCAATACGGTGGCCCGTGGAGCAGAACTCGGCTCGATCTCCACGGTAGGACTCAGGCGTGGGCGGCGAGGGGCAGTGAGGAATTCGGGGAGGGAGAGTTTGCGAGCAGCCACGCTCAGTAGCGCAGCGCAGGCCGACAGGAGTGCCAAAGGACCAGTAAGGGGAGTGTAGGAGAAGCGGAGAGAGGAGCGATCGAGGAAGATCCCGGCGAGGGTTTCCCGGACTTTACCGCCAGTCATCGTAGCGATACGCCCCAGGAGCACCCGATCCGTCCCGGTGGGGCGTAGCTCTTCTCCCGCACTCAACACTGCCCCAGTGGTACCGACAACCTCGTGGCTCACCTCATCAACGGCAGTAGCGATGTAGGTTCCCGAACGTGACAGCGGGACTGTAGCGGTATAAGCTCCGGCACCCACCGGCTCCAGTGGGATCTCTCGCTGAAACCCCTCAGGCCCACCCACCCGCGCTGCCAACCTCCGGAAGCTTTGGGCTCGTCCATCGTCGCCGACCACCGTAGCACGCAAGTGGAGCTCTCCCCCGGCCGTATCTGCCTCCAGTCGTACCCTTGGATCGTCCGCCCTGCGAGCAATGTCTCGACCTAGCTGCCCCACCAGTCGACTCGCACCAGGCCACGAGGTCCAGGCGACGCCCCAGCGATCCTTAAGATCGCTGGTAAATGCTGCACTTCGCCCCACACCTACGCTCCAGGTTGCCAGGATCGGATCTCCCTCAGGTCCGACCAGGTGCACGCTAGCCCGGGCCTTGGCCACGGTGACCACGTACCCGTGAAGAATAGGCATCTCTCTTGGATCAATCCCCCGGAGCGCCGCCCCCGGAGCCCCCAAGGACGGTCGAAAATCGGTTTCATGGATCGCCGAGCGAGATGCCAGGATTGTCTCTTGAGTAAAAATCGCCGGAAGCCTCGAAGCATCCTCTACCAGGTAAAAGCGGCCACCTCCCAGCTTTGCTAGCACCTCCAACTCCGGTGTATCCGCGCCCTTTCCCAGAGATACCACGCTGGTGGTGATCCCCCGGGAGAGTGCTGCGGTCACTTTGGCCCGGCACCCACCCATCTGCTCTGCATCCCCGCCATCCGCAAACAGGAGGAAGTGTTTGAGGTTGGTCTGCTCCCGATCGAGAGCTTTGTACCCCTCATCCATCGCCAGGTCGACCAGAATCCCCCCTCCTCCTACCTTCACTGCCTTGATCTTCCGTGCAATCTCCCCGTGATCGACTACGGGCCCCAAGGGAATTGTCCAGGCGTTCGCCGTGTCCACATGGGCTACTCCCAGCCGATCGCTCCCCCCTAGCAGCAATGCCGAACGAGCTGCCGCCTCGTTCGCCAGATCCAGCTTGGTGTACGCCCCCACCATCGCACTCATCGACCCCGAGTAGTCAATGGAGATCACCTCCGAGAGGCTTGCCCTGCGCCGCTCCTGCTTCAGATCGAAGCTCACCGGTGACACCTCCTCCAGCGACGTCCGCGCGTATCCCCCGGGCCCCATCGATCGATCCCCTCCCAAGAGCAGAAGCCCCCCTCCCAGATCTCTCGTATAGCTCGCCAATGCTTCCACCTGCCCTGGCGCGATATCCGCGGCACGGATGTCGGAGAAGACCACAAGGTCATAGACTGCCAGCCCAGCAAGGTCGGACGGGACACGGCTCGTCCCACCTGTCTCCACCTGGAAGCCGGCGTCCTCCAGCGCCTTAGCCACGAAGGCTCCCTTACCCGGGTCACCTTCCAGTACCAGCGCCGCAGAGGAACCTCGTACCCGCAAAAAAGCAGAGCCGCTGTTGTCCTCCGGGGCAAGGTCAGCTTCCGGGTTGAGGGCGGTAATTTCGACATCGTAGCGATGGAAACCAGGGCCTGGGGCAACTTCCTTGATGCGCAGCACATCCTCCCCACGGGCAATTCGAGCAGTGGCCTTCCTAAGGAGCAGGCCATCTCGCTTGAGACGGACCTCGACCTCCGTCTCTACCTCGGAGGCAGTGACCAAACGAAGCTCGATAGGTTCCTTCTCACTGGCACGAGGCGGCATACGCAGCGAGACGACGCGTACGTCAGGGATCTTCCGCTGATCGAGAGGAATCACATCGACGGGAACCCCTGCGGCAACGGCGGCAGCAGCGGCCTGGAGTGCATCGCCCCGTGTCGCCACACCGTCGGAGAGGAGCACGATGCGAGCAGCGGAGTCGGAGGGCAGCTCCGCAAGAGATCGGCGAATCGCGCTTGCCAGATCCGTTGCATCGCGACCGATCTCAACCCGCTGGGGACTAGGTGTAGCCGTCTTCGGTCTCGGTGGGTCTTCCGTGCGTGCCTCAGCAGCAAAGGCCACTATACCGAGGCGATCCTCCCCCTTCATACCGCGCTCGACTACAGACATCTCTGCTCGTAGCCGCCCCTCGTAACCTGTGACCATATCCATGGACCGACTTCTGTCCACGGCCACGATCACCGTGAGGCGATCCAGTGGGCGCCCCAGCTCAAGGCCCAGGGTAGCTAGCGAGGCAGCCAGCGTCGCCCCCATCAATAGCAGCTCCGTAAGGAGCCTCCGAGTCGGATGTTGGCGGGGCGACAGGGAAACCAGCCGGAAAGCAACAAAGGCCGCGACCACGGCGCCAAGCAGCGCCCAAAGAGGGCGCTCCACCCGCAAATACCGCTCTGAGATAGCTCGCATCCAGACTAGTTCGACGTACAGCAAAGGCAGCCAACCCAGCACCAGCCCTGCCAGCAGTGCAGGCCTCCCCGTAAGCCCTCTTGGGCGCCCCTGAAGCAAGAGCGCACCGAGGGCGAAGGCAGTTGCCGCCATAGCCAGGTACGGTAGGGCTAGAGCCAGTGGGAGCGGCTTCATGGCTGGTGCTCCGGACGAAGCGATGCCCCCCCCCGTGGAGTTGACCTGCGGGTAAGCCAGTACACGTCCAGCACCAAGAAAAGCAGAGCTAGCGCCGCCATTAGATAAGACCAGTCCGTATGCGCATCAGCCAGCTGGGTTGCACTACTCACCTTGGCCCCCTGCCTTGCCAGGTCCATCGGGCGAGGACGCAGATCACTCTCTCGCTCTGAGGTCAAGTTCACCGGCACCCAAATCTGTCCTGGATGCGCCCCCTGCCAGCTCACCAGGTAATGTCCCGCCCGCTGAGTTTCTGAGAGCACTGCCAACCCCTCACGCGCAGGGATCGACTCTGGCTCCCGGGTCATTGGAGCCAGCACCTCAACCTGCTTTACGTCGGCCGGTACAGGTACCCGGATCGGCTCCCCCGCAGACGCCGCCCCTACCCCCTGCGCTCGGTGAGCCCGCGCTAGCTCCAAGGTATTCCGCAAGAATAGCACGAAGGAAGCCTTCAGGGGCCAGTCGCTCTCTCCTACGTCAAAACCAAGGATTGTCCCACTTCGTCCTGGGGCTGAGACGTCTGCTGCCAACACATCCTCTTGAGCCCGGATCAACGCCAACGACGCCCCCTCCACCCGGAGTGTCCTCGACGATGCGATGTGTACACCGTCCAGCGTCAGGAACCGCAGCCGGGCATCCCCGTGGGACCAGGACGTAATCGCAGGTGCCTTCACCATAGGCCCTACGGCAACCCCGAGGCAGGCACCCTCCGGCGGGTTGACCACCAGGAAATCACCAGGAGGCACCAGGGCAGGGCAGCTCCCGTCGTACACGTAGAGCGCTCCCGGCCCAATCTTCGCTTGGGTCACCTCCGAGGGCTTCCCCTTCCATAGATCGACCATCGGATCGCTTACCAGCCCCCGCTCCAGCCATGGTGACCCCCCCTCCGACGCCAGCACCACCGGCTGCTTCTGCCCCGGCGGAACGCGAGCATAGGCCACATCGTCTACTGCCATACTATCCTGGGGAGAAAGTTCGATCAGGAGCCCTTTGAGCCTGTCTCCTGCTGCAGGATGGAAAGAAAGCACCACCGGTTGCCGATCCCCCGGTCCCAGCAGTAGGCGGCGCGACGCTAGCGGCTCTTTGACCCCCACAAGGCGCAGGGTGACAAAAAGGTCACGAGGACGGGAGCCGTAGTTGGCTAGCAACGCGAACGCTTGCACCTCCTCCTCCCGGGAGGTTGGATCCACTCCCGCCCGGACGTCCACCCGAACGATGGCTGCATTCTCCACGGGCCCTCCCACCGTAAAGATTTCCATGGGAACCCCCGGCGCCTGGAGAACATCCCCATGGGCCAGGTTACCGTCGGTGAAGACAAGGATTCGCTGCTCGCCGCCAAGCTGCCGGAGCCGGTCCGCCGCCAGCGCTACCGCTGCCTCCAAATCCCCCTCTACATCTCGCGCAGGGATCGAATCCAGCGCCGCCTGGAGTCGCTTAATGTCCCGTTCCATCGGCACCACCACCCGTGGTGACCTCGATGCTTCGAGCAGCATAGCATCCGCCCCTGGAGACAGTGCCGCCAGTGCCTCCCACGCTGCTGTCTTCGCCAGCTCCACCCGCTGCTGCCCTGTCGCCGGATCCACCGCGCTCATCGACCCGCTGGTATCAAGGATGATTGCGATATGCTCGCCGAGAATCGCCTTGTGGCGAGTAGCGGGCCGGGCCAAAGCCAGCGTCAAAAGCACCAGGGCTAGGATCTGAAGTAGCAAGGGAATCTGGGGAACGAGGCGCTTCCACGGAGAGCGGGCCAGCAGGTCGCGGCGTGCGGCGGACCATAGCCAGGTCGATGACACCGACACTCGTTTGCGCTGGATCTTCAGCACATACAGAGCGATCAGCGGCAACAGTGCGGCAAGGAGCCAGAGGCCTCGAGGATCCTGGAGTTCGATGGGCAGCTTCAACGGATGGAGGGAAGGTACCAGGCTCTATGCCCTCGTCCACGTCCCCTGCACGTCTCCTTGGCTCCTTGTCCCGGCGCCCAAGGCACGACGCTCAATTCAGTGACGTCGGAAGGGAAAGACCAAAGGTAGCAATCTCTGCGTCGAAGGAAGAACCGTCGTCGCGAATCATCTGGTAGGAGCCACGCATGGTGCCATGAGCCGTCTTGAGCACACAACCGCTGGTGTACTCGAAGGACTCCCCCGGGGCGAGGATAGGTTGTTTGCCTACGACGCCGGGGCCTCGGACTTCTTCTACCTCACCATTGCCATCGGTGATGATCCAGTGGCGGCTGCGTAGCTGGGCGCGGGTAGTACCGCGGTTCTCAATGCGTACCGTGTATGCAAAGACATAGCGCCGCTCAGCGGGAGAAGATTGCTCCGGGATATATCGGCTCCGGACAGAAACGTGAATCCCTTGGGTGGAGGCGGAGGAGGTAGGGCCAGCCATGATTCAGCGCCGGAAGGCGGCTTCGATAAGCAGGTTTTGCTCAAGCTTGTGAGCGGCGAGGGATCCGGTAGCAGGGCTAGCACTCTCTGGGCGTGCTACGCAGGAAAGAGGAAGCCGATGCCCCACATGCCTGGGGAGCATGTCGAGGATGTAGCGCCACCCCCCCATGTTCTCCGGCTCGTCCTGAACCCATACCAGCGGGGTTCCATCGGGGAAGGGCGCCAAGGCAGCACGGATCTCATCATTGAGCGGGTAGAGCTGCTCTAGGCGAAGGATAGCTACATCCTCTGCCTTCAGCTCCTCCTGCTTGGCTTTGAGCTCGTAGAACACCTTCCCACTGCACAGGAGGATCTTCCTAATCCTCGACGGATCCGTCACCCTCTCGTCAGGAATCACCCGCTGGAAGCGCCCCATCGCCAGATCGTCGAGAGAAGAAGCGGCGACAGCGGCCCGCAGGAGGCTTTTCGGTGTCATCACCACCAGAGGTTTGCGCAGGGGGCGGAGCACCTGACGTCGAAGCAGG
Source organism: Polyangiaceae bacterium (assembly GCA_025057345.1). Classification (GTDB taxonomy): domain Bacteria; phylum Myxococcota_A; class Polyangia; order Polyangiales; family Polyangiaceae; genus JANWXX01. Next base: position 9,276 of record JANWXX010000133.1, read on the forward strand.
TGGAACATCTGAGCACCGTTGGTGGGCTGGCACACTTGGATGTTATCCTCGGCACAGAGCTGGAGAAACCGCTCTAGGCGAGCGCTGGAGTGCTCGGGCCCTTGCCCCTCATAGCCATGGGGCAAAAGCAGAACCAGACCACTGAGACGCCGCCACTTGTCTTCCGCAGCAGCGAGGAACTGGTCAATAATCACCTGGGCCCCATTGGCGAAGTCGCCGAACTGAGCCTCCCAGATAACCAGTGCGTCGGGACTATCGAGGCTGTAGCCATAGTCGAAGCCCATAACCCCCTGCTCGGAAAGGGCACTGTCGTAGACATCGAAGCGAACTCCAGGAGCAAGGATCTGATGGAGTGGGGTGTAGGCATTGCCGTTCCGATGATCCCGGAGCACTGCGTGGCGATGGGCGAAGGTGCCGCGGCGACTATCCTGGCCACTGAGGCGAATGGAAGTACCAGACGCGAGGAGGGAAGCAAACGCAAGAGCCTCACAGGTGCCCCAGTCAAGGCCGAAACCTGCATCAACGGCCTTGCGACGGTTGCGGATCACATCTCCGACGCGGGGATGAGGTTCGAACCCTTCGGGGAGGGTAGTTATGGCGTGAGCCAGTTGGACAAGTCGCTCCCGAGGGAAGGTCGTATCTACTTCGGGGACAAATTTCTCAAGGCCTCCGCGATAACCCTCCCAAACACCACCCATAGCATCCGGAAGCTTGGCAAAATCTTTTTGCTGGGTTTCAGCTCGGGCCTGAGCGAGCGCTTCGTGGCTGGTGCGGCGGATCTCTTCCGCTTGCTCGGCAGTGAGCTGACCCATAGCCAGTAGCCGCTTGACATAAACCTCACGAACCGAGGGCTGGCGATCGATGATGGCGTACATGACCGGCTGAGTAAAGCGAGGCTCATCCCCCTCGTTGTGCCCCCACTTCCGGTAACAGTACATATCGATCACTACATCCTTGCCGAAACGCTGCCGGAAGGCGACCGCGAGCCGGGTAACCCACACCACCGCTTCCGGATCTTCGCCGTTGACATGGAAGACCGGAACCTTGAGCATCCGGGCAATGTCGGTTGAGTAACGTGTCGAGCGGGAATCCTCCGGATTGGTAGTGAAGCCAATCTGGTTGTTGACGACCACGTGGATAGTACCCCCGGTAGAGTAGCCCTCCAGCCCTGCGAGGTTGAGCGTCTCTGCAACGATACCTTGGCCCATGAAGGCTGCGTCGCCGTGGATAAGTAGCGGGATCACCCGCTTACGTGCCCGATCGCCCCGCCGATCTTGCTTGGCCCGAGTTCGCCCCTCAACCACCGGGTTGACAAATTCGAGGTGACTCGGGTTCACCGCCATCGTCAAATGCACCTTCTTCCCCGTGGCGGTCACCCGGTCGCTGGAGTAACCCAGGTGGTACTTCACGTCACCGGAACCCATGTGCATTTCTGGATGCTTGTCATCGAAGGCGGCAAACAGTTCTCGTACGTCCTTGCCCATGATCGTACAAAGCACGTTGAGACGCCCACGATGAGCCATGCCAAAGACAAGCTCCTCGGCACCGTGCTCCGCCGCTGCCTCAATGAGCAGATCCAGCATCGGGATCAGGCTCTCTGCCCCCTCCAGGGAGAAGCGCTTGGCACCGACGAAGCTCCGATGGATAAACTGCTCCAGCGCCTCCGCATCCGTGAGCATCTTCAACACCCGGAGCTGCTCGTCCTTGGTGAGTGTCAGCCGGTTGCGGGTTGACTCCATTTGCTCTTGCAGCCACTTGCGCTGTTCGTCTTCTTCGATTTCGACGAATTCGACGCCGATGCTTCGGCGATAGGTTTCATCCAAGTGTTGGAGGATCTCCCGCAACTTGAGCGTTGCTGGCTGCCCATGGAGATCACCGGTAGAGAATGGGCGGTCTAGGTCTGCTTCCGTCAGCCCAAAGCTCTTGAGCTGGAGCTCTTCACCGAGAGCAGGCGCCTCGGTGAGCGGGTTCACGTCAGCATAGAGGTGACCTCGAGCACGGTAGCGGTTAACCAGGTTGGCTACTTGTGCTTGGGCATAGGCTGCGACCGAGTTCGCCGCCACGTGGAGCTGGACTTCCCCGTTGCCGTTCGCTTGGACCGGATGAGTCGCCACCCCGTT
>JANWXX010000134.1 GCA_025057345.1 Polyangiaceae bacterium
CGACTAGGGCGAGCCAGCCGTTCATCAAGGAGGGTCAGAGCGGCGAGGGCGGCGGCTTCGTCGTCCTTGGCAGCTCGCTCTTCGAGAAGATCTTGGACCTGTGCGGCGCAAGCGCGAAGCTCGCGCACGCGGGCCTTGCTCTCGTCACCTTCCGCAGTCTTCAGCTCACGACGGACCACGGCTCCTGCGATGGCTCGAACTTCTCCGCCATCAAGGGGTCGAGCTTTCAGGCCTTCAGCAAGGTGCCTCTGAAGGGCCGCGTAGTCCCCCTTCTCGGCAGCCTTGACCGCAGCGGAGGAGGTGCAGGCGAGATTGAGCATGACGATAGGAGCGAGGAGCCACGACGATGCAAGCGAGATCTTCATCGGAGGGGCCAGCGTACACGAGAGCCGCTTGCTACGCACGAGGCGCCAAGAAGTTGAGTCCCTGGGGCAGACGCGGCTATTCGACAGGCGCCGTGGCCTCCACCAGCCCCTCCCAGGAAGACGTCGCCCGCACTGCGGGTCGAGGGAGCCTCGCCATCGGCGGGGCCAAGATCTATTTCATGTTGGTTGGCTTTGCTCAGCAAGGAGTGCTTGGGTCGTTGCTAGGTGCCGAGGGCTACGGCACGCTCTCCCGAGCCAGCGCCATCGCCAACATCGTCAACAACGTGATCATCATCGGTTCGATCCAAGGGACGAGCCGCTTTGTCACCGAGGCCCGGGACGAGGAGCGGGACAGTGCCCAGCGAGGCTTGCTGCGAATCCACATGGGCATGGCACTGCCTCTCGGTGCTCTGTTCCTGGTGGCTGCGCTGGGCTTCGTCTGGTCTACCGGGGCAGGACACCTCATCCCGCTACTGCTGGCAGCGGGGGTGATCGTAGCGGCGTACACCCTCTATGCCCCCTTGGTGGGCTCCCTCAACGGCCGTCGCCAGTTCTTGCGTCAAGCCCTCCTTGACACGATGTACGCAACCCTGCGCACCGGAGCGATGGTACTTGGTGCCTGGTTGCTGCTCAGACGCGGTCTGGGCGCTCTTGGGGCCATGGGTGGCTTCGCCCTGGCTGCGTTGGCCATTCTCCCGCTGGCTGCCCGGGTCGCCGGCACCGGCCGCCCAGGCCCCGGAGTCCCTCCAGTTTCCGACTACCTGGCGGCTGTCGGCCCATTGGCGCTTGGCCAATTCTTCCTCAATGCTCTGATGCAGAGCGATGTCTCTCTCCTTGGGTATTTGGCTACCCGCTCTGCCGAGGAATCAGGAATGATCGGTGCTGCAGCCGCTGCCGCCGCAGACCGGAGCGCTGGGATCTACAAGGCCTGCCAACTCTTTTCCTTCCTCCCTTATCAGCTCCTAGTTTCCATTCACTTTATCCTGTTTCCGATGCTCACCCGCGCCGCTGCCGACAAGGATCGAGAAGCGATCGCTTCATATGTCCGCAGTGGTATGCGACTGGCTTTGCTGTTGGCTGGCGCTATGGTTTCCATTATCTTCGGTCTGGCGCCTCTGCTGCTCCGACTCGCCTTCAAGGCAGATATCCATGAGCACGGTACGGCTACCCTCCGCACCCTCGCGCTCGGGCAGGGAGCTTTTGCGCTCTACGGGCTCTGTACTGTGGTGCTCTCCAGCCTTCACCGTGAGCGCTGGACCATGGCCCTCAATGCTGCCGCTACCGCCCTGCTTTTTCTCCTCGCTTTCCTGTTGATCCCAGGCTCTCCCGTGGGTGCTCCCATCGCCGAGCGCACGGCCCTGGCTACCAGCCTCACCCTTGCCATCGCTCTCCTCGTCGGGGGTTCCCTGGTATTGCACGTTGCTGGGGCTCTCGCTCCACCTCTCTCTGTACTCAGGATTCTCGCTGCTTCCTTTGCAACGGCCCTCGTTGGCACCCGAATCCCCCCGGTGAGCAAACTTCTCACTCTCCTCTCCGCTGGTGCTCTTGGCCTCCTTTACCTCTTGCTTCTCTTGGGTACCGGCGAGCTTGGACGGGCGGATTGGGCCATGCTCCGCCGGGTGTTCAAGCGTAAGTTATCCTGCAGGAGGTTCACCTTGTGATAGAGCGATTCTGCGATGCCTTTTGTCAACTACATGACGCGGGAGATCCACCTCCGGATCGCCTACTGCGGCCCCTATCTGGCAGGCAAGGCCACCTACCTCCGCCATGTTAGGCAGACCCTTGCCCGCGCTACCCTCCAAGCACCGGAAGATCCGCCCTATGCCGAGGATGAACTCTTCTACTTCGGATTGACCCAACCTCTGGAGCTAGGCAAACTCCGAGGCTTCTCCACGCTTCTTGAACTCTACCTCATCCCGGATGCCATCACCTACCAAGGGCCCCGCTTGGAAGTATTCTGTGCGGATGGTTTCCTTTTCGTCGCCGATGCCCAGATCAACCAGCGTACAGCCAATCTTGCTGCCCTGGACCGCCTCTACATTGATCTCAAGAGCCAAGACATCAATCCGGAAGAAACCTCCTTGGTATTCCAGTACAACAAGCAGGATCTCCCTTACCTCCTCCCCATAGAGGCCCTGGAGCGTGAGCTGAATCCCTCCCGTCGCCCTGCCTTCGAAACCATCGCCATCACAGGAGAAGGCGTGCTCGACGCTCTCAAGACCTGCGTCAAGGAAGTGCTTCGTGGCATCACCACAGGCTCCGCACCGGTGCTCCTCCCGGAGAGCTGATCAGTACCCGAACATCTGACCCCAGTAGGAGCCCTTCCGGCAGATCCCAATGCGTGTGTAGTTGCCCAACATATTCTTGTTGTGACCAGCGCTATTCTTCCACGAGTTCATCACCCCCTCAGGGCTCTGTTGCCCACTGGCGATGTTCTCCGCAAATGCTGAGGTACCACACAAGTTGGCCCGTGTGGTGAAATGCGCCACACTCGCCTCTGGAGCGTCGTGACTGAAGAAGCTATGGGCCTCCATGTGCTCGCAATGCCCTTGCATGGCAGCCTCCAGCTTCTCGTCGTAGGTGAGCGGTGCGAGACCATTCTGGGCGCGATGCTGGTTCACCAGCTTGAAAACCTCCATGATCTCTGCCTTCTCCGAGGCCGTGGGAGAGCAGCACACAGGAATCGTCCCTCCAGGCTCCTGCCCCGTGGCTCCGTCCAACACCTTCCAACAACCTCCCACGCTGGAGCCGCCACTGCCCCCCGAACCTCCTGAACCTCCGCTGCCTCCGCTCCCACCAACGCCGCAGGGAGCCCCGCAGACATCAAACAAACAGCTAATCAGACCATTGTACGCATCCACGGCATTCGGAAACTGAGCCCCGCAGTTGTTGGCGCAAGCTTGAGAAGAACACTTGGAAACGCAGTCAAGCAACGGCAGGCACTGGGGGTTGTTGGCACAAGTAATCTCTTGGGAGCAGCAGGACTGGTCGAGGCAGGCATCGCAGGTTGCATTGCTGGTCGTCAGACCACAAGCCGAGGTCGTGCCGCTGCCACCAGCACCGGACGTCGAGCCACCTACACCACCGCTGCCTCCTCCGCTCCCTGCAGCCCCTCCGCCACCAAAGGGGTTGGCCAAGCCGCCGCCACCGGAGCTCCCACCAACTCCCGAGGCCGAACCGCCGTTCCCCCCCGAACCTCCTGTACCTCCGCTGGTCCCGCCGCTTCCTCCTGCGGACAAGGTGCCCCCACTGCCGGCTAGGGGTGCCTTTCCTCCACTGCCCCCGGAGCCACCAGAACCTCCGCTGGTTCCTCCTCCCTCGGAGCTATCCGCAAAGCAAGCCCCTACAAGCATACCAACCATCAGGAAAGAGAGCGCGGAAAGATGCCTCATGGCTTTGAGAATACTGCAAGTGAGGAAGTCGGACCAAGCACTGTCAGAGGTTTCACCGTCTCTGCTCCAGAACCTTGTGGAGTGAGGCCGCCTCCTGTTCCAACCTGCGGAGCGACGCCTCCACCACAGGTAGCATGCGACGGATCTCCTCGGCGTTCCTGTTTGCTTCGGCAGTCTTCTGCCGCGTTTGGATCTGACTGGCCTTGTCCCCCTTGCTCCGGGCCAGCTCGGCCTGCTGCTGATAGACCTTGAGGTTATGAGCATGAACCTCCGCGTTCTTGCTCAATACCTCCTGCTGTTCCCTGCGCATGACAAGTGTAGCCTCGACTACTTGGAGGCGTGTGAACAGCTCGGCACGCTCCGCCTCCAGAGCCCGGGCATAGGCGTCCTGGAGAGAACTCTGTGCGTAGCCGAGCCCCGCAGGAGCTGGGGCCAGGATAGCCCGTGCTATCTGCAGCCGAGGAGCCACCAGGTTCCCCTGATCATCGAAGTAGCGTTGAAGCTGCCTGTGAACACGGTTCCGGTTCTTCTCCACGCGGATGCGAGCACGAATCCCGGCGATGTAGGCGTCAACTTCGTCACCAGGAGCCTGGACGGAGCTTTCCAAAAAGGTGGCTTCGTCAGTTTCGCTGGCCTTCTTCGGAAAGTAATGGGGATCACGGAGTGTCGCATGCGTCAGCTCGTGAATGAGAGTCTCGTATGCAGTACCCAAATCCAAACCGCGTACCATACAGATACGAGGGACCATCGACCGATAGATCAGGACATAATCGGGAAAATTTTTTCGCAGGTAACGCATCAATGTGGGCGATGCCAAAACCTCATCCAGTTGGGCTTGCGCATGCGCCGAAAGCTTCCCTGATGCCAGCGACTCGACATCGAGAGAGAAAACACCAAGGTCATAGTTGAAGAAGGTGTGCCCCCCCGAGTCCTTCGGAGTATCCTCAGGGCAGATCGAGAAAAGATCGAAGAGATCTCCGTGATCGCGTCGCTTGAAGGCGGTAACAGCTCTTTGTACCAAGGCCACCGCCTCGGGATCCTGAGCCACCAGATCCAACAGCCTCTCGAAGTACTCCCGCCGCAGCGAAGATCCCCCGTCGAGCCAGTCCTTGGAGAGAGCCTCCACCGGGGGCGGGCGACGTCCTTGGAGGGGAGCAGAGGGAGGCGCGGTCCGAGAGCAGGATGCGAGGATCGTCAGGGCGAACAGGATCGACCAGAAACACCGGAAGAGAAACACGGTGGGTATTATCCTCCACGGTGCATGGGAGGAGTATCGCGCGGTTGCGCCTACATGACCCGACGCAACTGTGCCTCTACTGCACCATCCAAAGATAACGCCGTGGTCCAACTCATTGCCTTCCTCCTTGTACTCCTCCTCTTCTGGAGCTGCCGCTCCTAGGGACACCAAGGGGCTGCCCTTTCCAACCGTGGGGTATCCCAGCGCTGTGAGCTGCCGGTGCTCGGGGCCATGCAGCCTGGAGCATCTTGCTTCTCGCGTTCCTTAGGCGGCAAGGGCGCTGAGAAATCTCTCGACGAACTCATCTTCTTGCGGCAGCTCGCATGGTTTCACTCTACCTGTCTTTCAGTGTATGGAGGTTCTATCCTCCATCCCAGAAGATCCGGCGGCAACACATCTACCATCGCTAAGGTACCCGTGTGCCTGGGTGGCCTCCTTTGCTATGCCTGCTGCTTGGGTGAATAAGGTTCCATCCTGGGCCCAGGGCTCTCCCTCGTGGTGGAAAAGAGCCGCAAGCCCAGGGGAGGCTTCCCTTTCACCGTGCAGGCAACAGCAAGGGAAGCCCGGCTCCGTTATGGGGAGAGCGAAGAAGCAAATCACTCCAATCCCCTTGGGGGCTTTGGCGCTCCATAGGAGTCTATGATGCTCGCTGGAGACAGTTTGGTGGATGGCGCTGTAGGAGGTGCCTGGTCCTCTGGTTGCGTGGTTGCCTTGATGCTCTTGGCAAGGTGGACCGAGAGGAAGGATCACTGCAAGGTCTCTCTGTGACGTCGCCATCTGCCATCGAGCAGTGTATAGATTGCTTGTTCCCGTTCGTCGATTTGGAACAGGGACATCCAGCCATGGGTGACGAGAGCCTTCACCTTCGCATGCCTGCTTAGAATGATATCAATCGCCTCTCTGGGAGCCTCGATGAATACGCTCAGCCGAAGTGGGTTATGCACCCAACGCTCTCCGTCATGGAGACACTGAAGTGGTAGGCCGATGCGCAGGTCGCCCCCATGGCCCTCGAATACTCCAAGGTGACCACCAACAACATTGTGCAGCACCTTGTTGCCGCTCCCGTAGCGTACGTTGTCAACCGTAGAAGCGTAGTACTGGAAGTTGATCCAGTGAGCGACAACCATCGGTGCTGTCATGATAAGCTCAAGGGTTGCGTATCCCTCGTCCTCCTCGTGGCGATACTCATGGAGAAAAGCACGCCCCTGGAAGTTGATGTGACGACAGCGCTCCCGAGGAGCAGCAAAAAAGGCAGCATGATTTGCGAGGCCCCACTCGGGACGAACCTGAGCCCAGTCCCTGCTCCGGGCGCGAACGGCTCGCTCAAGCTCCCCCGGACCCCTTCCCTCGAGCTTGAGAAGCCTTGCGCGCTCCGCTCGGGCACGCAAGCTTGCCTCCGCGAGCCATGAACGAAGCTCCACGACATCGGTGCGGTGAGATTCGGGGAGTAGATCCAGCTCAAGGAGCTTGATCTCGTCCGTGGTCGTATCGTGGAGAGCTGGAAGGAACCAGGTGTGCTCCGGAAGGGTAAGTCCTTTGCAGGCGAGGCCACTGCGAATCTCAGGATCATTGAGGAGAGCGGCAGCCACCCGTGCATTCACCTCGCCCGTTTGTCCACAACAGGCTCCACAGTCTAGACCTGCCGCGTGAGGGTTATTCCGCGTGGAGCTGCCGTGGCCCACGAGGAGTACGAGTCGAGCGAGCCCCTGCGTGAGGCTCATCCCGCGGAGCATACCCAGGGCCAGTTTGCACCGTTCTTCGACACCAAGCGGTTCCCCCGTGACGGAACTCACCAAGCGAGGTCTGCGCCGTTTGTCTGACGAGTGAGAGAGCCCGATGCGATCTGTATCACGGGAGCCCTTGAGGCCAAGAGACTCCGCAAGAAGCTCGACAGCATAGGTGATCCCCAATGACTCTACGAACGTGAAGGTCGAGAAGGGATCTGCCTTGAATTCATCCCAGGATACAGCAAGTTCAAGAAACCGGACTCGCTGCGCTTCCTCCCGCAAGCCTACCCCTGTATCTGCGGCACGGAGCCGAGGAGCGAGGAGGCCTGGTAGTTGGGGCCTGGCCATAGGCGTACCAAGGGTCTGGTAGTCGATGGGGAGGCCAAAAAAACCCGCGAAGCCCAAGGTTTGGACGGAGGGAGAAGCAGCTTCAAGTGCTCGGCGGATGACCTCCGAGCGCACGTCGATGCAGAAGACCGCTTGCACTGCCACATTCTTTGGTGGCAAGGCACCAAACCCTGCAGGAAGAGCCCGCAGCGTAGGCACTCTCCATGCGATCTCCATCGCTGTCTGCAGGATCCAATCCCCCTTCCATGCATCCGCAGCACCATCGATCTGAGACCAGTTGGCCTTCGCAGCAGCCCAGCGTCGAGCTACCTGGCTCCCTCCAAGGTCGAGAAGCATCCACTCCCAGGCGAGCCGAATCGCTAGCAGATCACGGATCGCCTCGTCATCATCACCCTCCAAGCGTGCCACCCAGCGTCGGTAGGCACACCAAGAAGCCCAGCCGTTCTGATCGAGGAGGAGGCCCCAGAGGTAGTTTTCCAGCTCCGAAGCAGGTACAGCAAGGTCCTCCAAGGCGACGGTGAACAGATCTCGAGACGTTGCCGGCAACTTCTGAACCTGATCCCGGTAGGACATCGTCCCCAGGAGCAAGACGGGGCTCCAATCCTTCATCGCATGCCGTCTCCAGCTTGCGTACAACCCACCCTCCCGGGAGGGTCCGAACGTGGCTTGCCCATCGTCAAAGTAAGCTGCACAGAACTGGCTGACGCTGTGAGCAATCCATTCGCGCCAGGATGGCTTGTGGCCAAGGTTTCTCCCTGCATCGACTACGTCTACGACACGAGAGCGCACCGCAGTAGCAGGCTCCTCTTGGTGAAGAAGTTCAAGAAGACTTGCCAGTGATCCCGGCAAACCGCTTGCCTCAAGTGCAGCTTGGAGGTGCTCATCGCGAAGCCTACCTTCGCGATACGCCTGCCTGTACCACGCGCGCGGCATCAGCAAACGAGCTCCGGAGAGGGAGTGGAGCTTCGCTGCAACCTCTGGGAGAGGAGACTCCACAAGTTCCCAAAAGGGATTAACTGCGATGAAACGATCCAGGGGCCAGCTCGGGGAGATCCGCGCACACGCCCTCTGGATTACTTCATCGAGAGGTATCTCGTAGCTTTTCATGCTCGCACCTCGACAGAGCCCGAGGCTTGGAGCGTGGCGGTGAGCTCCCTGGAGGAATAGTTCCGAGGAGGCCAGAGTCGGAACGTGAGCCAGGTGAACCACTCGTCGAGAAAGAGCCCAGAAAACAGCCAGGGATGGAGGGTGCGGGCAAGCTTCCCCCCCGGGTTAAGGTGCAGCCACGTCTTTACAGCAAACAGAAGGAGAAAACCTGTTCCTACAAGCACCCAACCCGCCAGGAATGGTATCTCCACCGGAGAAGGAATCCACCAAGCTGCCAACGCATGCAGGCTGATGTAGAGGAGCACAACACCCCCAGCACGAACAACCGAGACGAACAGGGTGGTGCGCAAGGTTGTTCGGAGGGTCAGAAGCGGGGCCACGGCAAGGCCGACAAGCAGCGCAAGGATAACAAGAGGGAAGGTATGTGACGAGGAATGCAATCCAGAGAGCGAGAGGGAAGTTGCCCCGAGCAGAGTGCATCCTATCGAGAGTAGGATGGGAAGAGTCAGAGTTGCTAGGGTTGGTTTGGGTTGACGCCTTGCCAGCGCCCGCACCCTCCAGTCCTCGACGGTAAACCCAGCACCGAGGAAGGCGTGTGCCTTGTACAGTGAGTGCGCAATGACGTGCAGCATAGCGATCGGCCAAAGCCCAAGCCCACACTGCACCAACAAGAACCCCATCTGTGCACAGGTGGACCAAGCAAGCGCCACCTTCACGCTGATACGGGTGGTCATGATGAGCGCAGCGAGGATGGTTGTGGTGAGCCCGATCACAACCAGGAGCCATCGGGCCACCATGGCGCGTTCCACCCACGGCGCGAGCCGGATCAGGACGAATCCGCCGATGTTGACGACTCCTGCATGCAGCAGCGCAGACACCGGAGTAGGAGCCTCCATCACGTGTATGATCCAGCTGTGAAAAGGTAGCTGCGCGGATCGCAGGGTAACCGCAAGCACAAGGAGAATAGCGGACACCTCCATGGACCGAGGAAGCTCAGCTTGAGATCCGATCCAGGCAGAAAGGAGGTCCAAGCGGAAGCTACCGACCTCCCGGTACATCAGGACCAGGCCGAGGACGATACAGGCATCAGCAAATCGGCTGACAAGGAACTTCTTGTGAGCAGCAATGAGCGCCGCAGGACGGTTCGGGTAGAACGTCAGGAGTTGGTGGAGCGTAAGGCTCGCTACAGTCCAACTCAGCGCGATGATGAGCAAGCTATCCGACAGAACCAAGCTGGTCACTGCACCCAGCGTGAGCAGCAGCCAGCGAAGGTACCTGTCGAGCCTCTGATCCCCCTGGAGGTAGGTCTGCGAGTAGCGTACGACAACCCACCCAAGAAAGCTCACCAGAAGGAGCATTCCGCACGTGGTGATGTGGATCGAAACTCCTAGAGGTAGACCCCCTCCCGTGGCCCCCCCCACCAGTGTTGCCCACCCCCCCAAGACCCGGGGTAGCACCAGCCCCCCACCCCCTGCGAACACGGCACGCCAGGGCGCCGTCAGGGCGATGAGAACCAGCACGCCGGGCACCGCAAGCCCCGCCAGGGGAACGACGGAGCCCCCTTCCTTCACAAGATCCATAGCGGCTCCATAGGCCGCCTCTTGCGTTCTTGAAAACAACATAAATATGGCAATATCGTTCTATTTTATAGATCTAATGGACATCGCAAAGTTGAATTTTCATCACCTCCGATACTTCTGGGCCGTTGCGAAGGAAGGGAACTTGACCCGTACAGCCACCCGACTCCGGGTTTCCCAATCTGCGCTGTCCTCCCAGATCCGGCAGCTAGAGGAGCAGCTGGGTAGTCCACTGTTTCGCAGGGAGGGGCGGCGGCTTGCGCTCACGGAGGCAGGGGACATCGCCCTTGCCTATGCCGAGGAGATCTTCCTGATAGGGCATCAGCTCATAGCAACGCTGGAGCAAGGTCGGAGGCGGGAGCAAACCCTCCGGATCGGTGCCGTTGCCACCCTGTCCCGCAACTTCCAGGAGTCATTTGTCAAGCCCCTTCTGACACAACCCGGGGTGCAGCTCCGCCTTGAGTCCGGTATGCTGGCTGAGCTCGTCCTGCGGCTTGAGAACCACGAACTCGACCTTGTGCTGGCGAACCGCCTTCCCGGTCGCAAACCTGGCGGACGACTCCGGTACCGTTGTCTTGCCCAGCAACCCATTAGCATCATCGGGGCCCAACCCCCCCGGGGATTCCGCTTCCCCCGGAGCCTATCAGGGGCACAGATGATCCTACCCGGACGGGAGAGCGAGATCCGCTCGGAGTTCGATGCAATGTGCGAGCAGCTTGGCCTGCACTTCCACCTCCTTGCCGAGGTGGATGACATGGCTACCCTACGGCTCCTGGCGAGGGATACCCGGGCGCTTGCCCTCGTACCTTCCGTTGTCGTCCGAGATGAGCTTCGGGATGGAACTCTGTATGAGCAATGCGTTGTCCCCGGGCTCTTCGAGACCTTCTACGCCATCACGGTTGAGCGACGCTTCCCTCATCCACTCCTCAAGACTGCCCTTGCTCGGGAAGCGAAGGAACTGCTTGAGACACGTTTGGGGCCTAAGCTCAAAGGCAAAAGGATTCAGAAAGCCTCATCAAAGGAGACTTCTCCTGCAACGCCGACTTGGTAAGCAGAGACACGACGCTCAAAAAATTTGGCGAGTTCCTGCATGTCTTGAAGATCCATGAAAGGGAATGGATTGCGAGCATGGAAGCGAGGAGGCAACCCTAGACAGTCAGGCGCTGATCCGCGATGAATTCAAGGTAGGTACGGATGTCCCTTGCCGAGAAACCAGCCACTCCCAACCCTAGCAGATCCTCGGCGAATTGGTGTTCGCAACCGATGGCCTCGTCCAGTATGCAGCATACTGCATTTCTCATGGAGCGATCGAAAAGCTCCTGCTCTTCATCTCTGATGATCTGAGCCGCCAAGAGCGCAAAGGTTATGTGAGCGCTCTCGTCTCGAAACACCCAATTCGTCCCTGTACGAGCCCATGGAGTAGACCCCACGATCGGAGAAATATACATAGGCAAATGCTGCGAAGAAGAAGAGGCCCTCAATGCAGGTAGCTCAATTGCCTCGACCACATCTCCCATCCGAACATCCTTAGGAGTTACGCACCCAGGGCCAAGTGCCTGGGAACACTGGGGTTTGCAAGAAAGGTCCGAACCGCCTCGCGCACAATCGACCTCTTCGTTTCATACCAGCTTACTTC
>JANWXX010000135.1 GCA_025057345.1 Polyangiaceae bacterium
CAGACCCCTGCCACCACTACCCCGGGTACTGCCAGCACAACCCCTCCAGGAAACCCATACACGTATCCTGCTACCCCCGCCATCAACCAGACCGGAATCACCAGAACCCCTGCCGCCGCCTCCAATCCAAAGAACAGAAGCCCCCCGGCTACTCCGCCCTCTCGCATGAATTCCATCCCGGCCACCAGTGCCTTCCTTACAGCCTCGCTCCTCAGCAGCACGAAGGGCAGCACTGCCCCTGTCACCACCAGCAACTTTAGCGACCTCTTCATGATGTACTTCGTGGCATTCGGCGCCCTTGATCCTGGTTCTTGGCCATTTCCCTCTCGCTCCTTAGCTTGCTCGGACACCATGGCAAGCCGCAAGGGCGCATCCAACCCTAGGGGCCGGCAGCCCGAGGTACCACCTCCCAGGAACCCACCCCCCCAGGTTACCTCTGAGTTTCCTCGCCCCTTGCCTCCTTACCGTAGCGGTGAGCCCGATCTTGACGCGGTACTGCTACCCCTCCTGGCTCGGTCGGAGCCTGGTCGTGAGCGACCTCTCGACCTGGAGCGGGCCCGTACCCGTTTGCTGTCGGGAAGCAAACCGAGTGACGGAGTTCATCTCTTGGCACTCCTCTCCCCCGAGGCCCTGGACCTCGGCAGCCCGCCAACCCTACCCCGTTCTAGCGTCCTTCGCAGCCAGGAGGAACATGCCGCCCAGGCTCGCCTCGATCATGCCCGTACTAACTGTCTCGACTACCTCGGTCTGCTCTTCGCAGCTGCTTGCCTCCATGACCAGGTGCATCACCGACTTGCTGAGATCCTCCGTGGCCATCATCCTGCCATCCTCAAAGAACGCTTGGTCCTCCAACTGTTGAACGCCAGCCGTCCCCTGGCGCCGGTGATCCTGGAGGCACTTCAGGAGATCCTCCGCTCTGCGCCGCCTGCACCCTCAGCCGAGGAGCGAAACCTGATCAGCAGCGCCGCCCGTGCAATCCAGGTTCATCTGGGTACCCTAGCTCTTGACTCGCTACGCCCATACCTTGTTCAAGAGGCTCTCCTAGCCCCCGGCGGTGAGCTGCGGGCCCAGATGATCCTGACCGACCTCGATCCGGAGCGCCTGGATGCCTCCTGGCGTCCCGTGCTTGGAAACCTCCTCCAGCACACAGCCCTTGCATCCTTCGCCTGCGACCTGCTAGCCGGGCTGCCCCCCGACCCCCAGGATTCGGAGCGTGCGGCCGCTGCCCTTGAGGCTCATCTGGACCGAGGTGAGCCTCCCGACGGTTATCTGATCTGGTTGATCGCTCGCGCTCCTCACCCCGGTGCCGCATCCGTGCTGCTTCGGTGTCTGGATGCGGAGATCGATCCAGACTGGCAGACCATCCTAGAAGGTCTGGAACGCTTGGGAGACCCCGGTACTGCCGAGCCGCTACTCCACTGGGTGGCGCGCCACCGCAAACGCACCGGGCGACCTGGCTCCTGGGATGGTTATGACGCTGCCCGACGCCTCGCTCGTCGCCTAGCTTCTAGAACAGCCCCCGGGTAACTCGATTTCTGTGCTTCGTGTAAGGAGCAGGTAGGGCTCCCGGCGCATCTCTCCGGTGGATTCATTGGTGATTCGTAGCCCCTGGGGGCCACCGAAGACCAAGAGCGCCTCCCCATCGCTGGAGTCCTCAACCCACGCCGCACGAGGTTCCTCCGAAAGGCCTTCGATGGTCCACCAGCAGGGCCCCTGCCCTCGATCCAAGCGGGCTCGCTTCACAACCTTTGGGGGCGTCACCGCCTTGAAACGGAGTTGCACTCCCTCGTGGATACCGTCTCCCTCATCTACCTCAACCTCGATGAAATCACTCATGATGCGCGAGAGGTACACCATCCCCTCGCGGCTGGCAGGGGTGATCGATCATGGTTTGCAGTCCTAGAACCCACTATGCTGCCCGCATAAGAAGCTCTCTTCGCCGTGCTTGCTGTGCGTTTCTTCCTGCCCTCTTCTAGCTTGCGGGGGCGATTCCTTCGAGCTGGCCGAGCCCGGTGCTGCAGGGGCTGGCGGAGTCCCTAAGGGTGAGGGTGGGGAAGCAGGGAGTAGTGGCAACACCGCTGGTAGTGGTAGTGGCGTAGGGGCCGGCGGCAGCACGGCAGGAAGCGGTGGTAGCGAGTGCGGAAGCGCTGGCAGCGATGCTGGCAGCGGGGGCTCGGACGGAGGCTCTGGGGGCAGCAACGCAGGGGCAGCGGGGAGCAACGCTGGTGCGGGCGGGAGCAATCCTGTAAGCGGTGGCGCGGGGGCAGGGGGCAGCGCAGGAGAGGGCGGGAGCGGCGGGGGGACCCAGAACACAGTCCATGTATCCGCCTCCGGGGGAAACGACGAGTTCCATGGGTTCTCCGTGGCTCAGGCGAAAAGACCGTGAGGGCGGCGCTAGCGCTGGCCAAGGCAACGAAGGGCGTCAATCAAGATCCGCCGCGGCAGCTACACAACTGACCAGACCCTAGAGATTCCTGCTAGGCTCTCCGTGACAGGAGGCCTCAATTGCTCAGATAACGAACCAACTTCTTATCCTTCCGCACAAGCCTACTGCGCGAACCAGGTGAACTCCAACGAGATCACGACGATCCAGGAGGTCGGAGTTTCCCCGGTGGTGAGGCTGGTGGCGGGGGGCGATTCCACCTCTGTACTTCGTGGGCTCGATATCCTGGTGCAACGGGTGGGCGTCGAGATGGTCGCCGTCAACGCCTTGCTGACCAAGAGCAGGGTTCGCATCGATCCTGAGAGCTCCTCCCATGCGCCCACAACGGCCTTGCTGGTACAAGGGGGCTCTCCAAAGATTGAGCAAAGCTGTCTCCAGGGTGGGCCGGGCCTAAGCACAACTGCCGATGGGGATCAAGCGCTGCCAGGAAGCGCAGAGGTTCACATCCTGCTCCATGGAACCCCGGAGCTAACCTCCAATGTCGTCGAAGGAGGCAGCGGTGATGGAAACCAGAACGGGATCGGATCGGTGGGGGTATATTCTCGGAATACCTCACCTATCCTCCAGAACAATCATTCGCGGGGGCAAGGGGAAGAGTTCCAAGCTGGCCGGATCGGTGGGGGGTGCGGATCCTGTCCACTGGCGGCAACGGGGTGGCCAAGTCCAGCCCGGACATCAAGAACAACGGAAACATTGACGGTGGAGAGGGGACGCAGGAATCCGGCGGGACGGGAAGTATAATTCTGGTATTCAGTGCATTGGACACGAACGGCGGAGGCGCTGGGATCGATGTCTCCGAGGACCGTGCCGTCTCGGGGAATTTCCTCCTGGGAGGCAAGGGAAAGAACACAGGAACACCCCAGGCGAGCGTGCAGGTGGGGGTGCTCTACCTAGGCGGCTCCACCTTTGAGTCCACCTCAAGCATCGACCTGATAGATAATCAGATCTTCGTCGGCTCCACTGTTGGTGGCTCTTCCCCATCGAACATGGGGCCCATTGCGGTGAATCTGACCCACACCAAGGGCAAAATCGAGAAGAACTCGATCCTCGGGGAACAGGGCAACACGGACTCTGCCACTGGGATCCGCATCTTTCGGTCCAAGAACCTCCAGATAGTCAACAACATGGTCTACAGTGGCTCGCTGACATCGAGCTCCAATTCGGGTCTTCACGGGATCCTCTTCTCCGAGGCACAGAACTCGTCATCGCCCACAATACCCTCCTGATGGGCCGTGGTGCTGCCGTGGGCCGCGGGATCGCCATGCTCCTTGAGAACGTCAATGCACCTATCCCCACCAAGCACGTCCGAATCGACAACAACCTGATTCTGGGCAACGGGAACCTTCACCGCGGCGTTGAGTTCCAGCACTGTTCCAGCACTGTCCGGCGGGGAAGCTCTCTAGCTTCCAGGGCAACGGGTTCATCAACCTCGGGAGCCGGGCCGTCCGCCTTGGCGATTCTATACCCAACCCATGCCTTGGGAACAAGGCCTTGAGCGCTAGAGGATTTGCCACGGAAATGGGAGCCTATTGCCAAAATTCTTCTAATGGCCGCCAGGATCTTTCCAAGAGTCTCGGCGGGAACATCGGGATAAGCAGCCCCTGTCAGAAGGGAGAAGAATGTATCGAAATGTTGGGATGCACAGAGTACAACACCTGCGCCTTTGTCTTCTTTCAGCTCAATTCGTCAAGGAATGACATGCTGGTGAACGCGCTGATGGGTGGCCCAGACAAGGGATGGAAGCTCTGGATGCACCTGCCCTGTGTGGCCATGCAGAGCCCCTTCTTCGCTCGTGAGATCACCGAGGATCGCTACGGACATGCACGAAGCACCCCCACCGCCCGGGGGGCCCATGAGCAAAACTCCCGCTTGAGCCCCAATCTGGGGGGGATGAGGCTCGGGTTAGGGATCCTTGCAGCAGCGGAAGCCAATGGTGTCGAGGATGGCGTTCTCGGCAGCCCGGGGAGCGAGCCCAATGGTACATTCCAGGCCGATGGAGGGAGACAGGTAAGAGCCTCCGTGGAGCTGGAAGATATCGAAGTTCGGATTGGTCTTGGTTTCCCCTGTTTTGGTGGAGGTCCACTCGGTGACATTGCCAGAGAGGTCGAAGGCTCCTGCCTGACTGACGCAGCCGGGGAGGCTCCCAGTGGAGAGGAGGGCTCCGACCGGAGCCTTGTCAGCACCGTTGCAGGTGGCAGGCTCGTAGATGTTTCCGTAGGGGTACTCCCGCTTGGATGGGCCCTCGCATGCCAGAGCCAGTTCAGCAGCGGTGCAGAGGCGATATTTAGGCCCTCGAGCCTTGCAGGCGGCGTCTGCCTGCTTCTGGGTGAGGGCTACCCAGGGCAGCACACCAGGTCGAGAGCAGGCGACGGTCCCGAGAAGCCCACCGGAGGAAGCCGTTGCGTCAGGGCGTGACGCCTCGTAGGTATCCACCCAGATCGAGCCCGAGAGAATCATGGAGAAGGCGGTATCCGGCAGATTGTCGTCGATCAGTCCATTGCAGTCGTTGTCCACGCCATCGCAAGCCTCTGGCTGGGGACCGTTCTGGCCTGGGCTGGTCAGCACACATTCAAGGCTATCCTTGGTGTCATTGCACTGAAACACCCCAGTACTTTTGCAGGCGCCTATCTTGCCATCGTCGCAAGGCTTGCCTGCTAGGGGGAAGGTTTCATCCAGCTGCCCATCGCAGTTGCCATCCTTCCCATCGCAAAGGGTTTCGATGCCCCGTAGAGTACCGTCTTCGTTCACTTCCACATCGGGACCATAAGGACAAACCCAGCCTAGGGTTCCCTGGCACTCTGGCTGGGTTCCCTCGCAGGGCGTGCCAGGTTTGCTGTTACAAAAACCCTTGGGAGGGAAGATCTGGGTATCGTCGATGACGCCGTTGCAGTCATTGTCCACGCCATCACAAATCTCGATGCCGGGGACAGGGGTGGGACAGGCGTATTCGCAACCGGGGACGTTCGCATCGAGGTCGGCGAAGCCTGGCTTGCACCCCAAGAAGAAGCAGGCACCCTCCTGACATCCAACGTTTCCGTTGGGCACCTCACAGCTATTCCCACATTGACCGCAGTGGTTCGGGTCATTCTGCAGATCGAACCCGTCATCGACGATGCCATTGCAGTCATTGTCCACACCGTCGCACGTTTCGATGCTGGGGCCGATCCCGGGGATACAGAGGAACGTTCCGTCTCCAGCGCACTGGCGGGTGCCCGGTGTGCATTGGCCTTGACAGACACCGCCAGGACAGGTTTCGGTGCAAGGCTGACCGCCCCCCGGGTTCCCATCGTCTACGTTCCCATCGCAGTCGTCATCCAGCCCATTGCACTCTTCGACCACCGGAGGGTTGACCGGGCAAGCGTACTCGCAGCCGTCGCTGATCACCTTGTTGGCATCACCGAAGCCCGGAGCACAGGTAGTAATGGTACAAAGCCCTTGGACACAGTCAGTCTTGCTAGCATTGGGCACACTCGTCTCGCAGGATACCCCGCACGCACCGCAGTTGTTCTTATCGTTCTGCAGGTCGGAGCCCTCATCGACTTTTCCATTGCAGTCGTTGTCTACCCCGTCGCAAACTTCGGTGGACGGGTTCGTCGGCAGGCAGGCATATTCGCAGCCGTTCTCCGGGTTCCCGTCGAGGTCATATCGCCCTGGGGCACACTCGGCGATGACGCATTGACCGTCCTTGCAACCGGGAAATGCTCCCGGGAGTGAACACTTGTTGCCGCAGGTACCGCAGTTGGCTGGGTCGGAGGTAAGATCGGCTGCGCAGCCAGCATTCCCCGCCGCACCTGCATCGCCGCCAATCCCTGCGGAACCGCCGAGGACAATGCCGGTTCCACCACTGCCGGCAGCCCCACTGTTCCCTGCGGTGCCGCCATTGCCAGCCTTCCCACCGGCGCCCAGTGCATCCCCGCAGTTGTCGAAGCAGAATGCCTCCGTGGAACAACCAGGCTGGCTTGCCCCTAGCGCAAGGGCCGTCAGTACCGAGGGCCACCAGGCCCAGACGATCCGGTTCACCGCGCACCTCCTTGGGCCCCACGCCGTGCTGATCGGCTCCGGAGAGCCAGGGCTCCCAGCGCTAGGAGCAAAGTACCTGCCCCGGGGGAGCTACCTGGCGAGGCTGCGCAGGTGAGCCCACCGCCGCCGGTGGTCAGACCAAAGACACCGCCTTGGGACTCTCCGCCTCCACCGCTGGAACCTGCAGGTCCTGTTCCTCCTTGCCCGGACCCTGCAGCGCCCGCCGGCCCAGAGCCAGCCTGCGCCGTGCCTGCCTGCCCTGCGCCGACCCCCCCGGACCCTCCAGCCCCGGCGGTCGTGCCCCCACTGCTCCCTGCGGCGCCTGCCAGTCCAGAACCTCCGGCCCCTGCAACACCGTCGATGCACTTGCCCTCGGAGCAAACCTTACCGTCAGGGCAAGTAACGCCATCGCAGGAGATGGCGAAGCAGAACCCACCTTTGCAATCAAAGCCTCCGGGGCAGGGGAATTCCCCTGGTTTGCAGGGCTCGACGCACTGCCCTTGCTGACAGGAAGAACCAGGGGGGCAGGGAGCCTCGTCGTCAATCAGCCCGTTACAATCATCATCTAGCCCGTTGCAAGCTTCCGTCGAGGGCTTGACGGAGCCGTCGCAGACGACGCTTCCGTTGGTGCAAACCGTGACACCTCCCTTGCAGGCCCCTTTGTCATTGGGGGCAGTGGGGACATCGCAGGGCTTTCCGATCCGATCATCGTTATCGGAAACGGCAGGCTCCTCATCAATCTGACCGTTGCAGTTGTCATCGAGCCCGTTGCAGATCTCCGGGTTGGGGACGGTAGGGGAGGCACATACGACCTGCTTCGTCTCAGGGTTGCAGGCGAGTACTCCGGGACAGCCCCCTGGTTGAACGCAGGCGGAGCCGAGACCTGGCAGGTCGTCCGCCTTTCCGTTGCAGTCGTTATCTAGCTCATCGCACACCTCGGCGGTGGGACCGATGCCGCCGGTACATACAACAGCATTGCCGACGCACTGGAAGGATCCGAAGGTGCAGACACCGACGCCGCACTTGTTGCCGTAAGGACAGCAGCTATCTCCGGTCTTATTCCCCTTATTGTTGCTGATTTCCTCGTCCACTAGGCCATCGCAGTCGTTGTCGAGCCCGTCGCATACTTCGTCTTTGGGGAGTACCTCGCCGATACAAGGGCCATAGCTCTCCGGCCCTCCAGCGGTTGCATTGCACTTTTGATTTCCTGCCTGGCATGCGCCGACACCGAGCGTGCCCTCGGGGCCGCTGTAGCAGGGGCGCGTCATTCCATCGATGCCCCCGTCGCAGTCGTCATCCAGTCCGTTGCATACCTCGGGAGCAGGGCCAACGGCGCCCGTGCATTCCAGTTTGCCGCCGACGCAGGTGGTGATCCCGGCCTTGCACTGGCCTATGTTCTGGCCGCAGCTCTGACCAACATCGATCATCTTGTCCACGTTGTCGATCTGGCCATCACAGTCGTCATCCTTGCCGTTGCACACCTCCGGTAGCGGGATGCAACCCTGGCAGTTGAGGCCATCGTCGACAAACCCGTTGCAGTCGTCATCCAGCCCGTTGCATACCTCGGCGGAGGGGGCGGGGCCCGGATTTCCTGCGACGGAGCACACGGTGGTCGAACCGTCCGCAGAGCACTGGTAAGCCCCTGTCACTCTGCATACCCCAAGCTTCCCGTTGTCGCAGGGAGCCCCCTTGTTGTCGAAGCCTTCGTCGATCAGGTTGTTGCAGTTGTCATCGACCCCGTTGCACTTCTCGAAGACTTGGCTCCCCGCAATGATCGCTGCCAGCGCGTTGGCTAGTTCCTCCTCGGTAGTGGCAAAGAAAGCCTTATCCGAGGTTCCGGTAAACTTCCCTGCGTCCGTCCCTCCAGCCGCGGCGATAGCGTTGAGCTGGGCCCGCTCCGATGGCAGTACGGAAAAGCCGATTACGTAGGTGTTCACCCCCTTTTGCAAGAGCTGTGCGGCCTCCTGAACGGGGTTCCCCTGACAACTTTCCGTCCCATCGGTCAGCAAGATGACGGAATACTTGCGGCAGGCCTTGGCACCATCACAGGCGATGATTGGGGTCAAGTAGTCCGAGATGGCCTGGAGCGACCCTGCCAGGGGGGTCGGACCCGTGCCACGCAGTTCGCAGTCCCCTCCCTTGCATCGGTTTCCTTGAGGATCTGCTAGAGTTTCCTGAAAGTTGGTTTCCTTATGATCAAGCCAGGCGAGGTACTGGTGGAGAGGTTGGTCAAAGCCTACTAGCACCTGGGCACCTCGCCGGGGCGGCCCACAGGAGCCCGCGTAGTTGATGCAGTCTGCCTCCGGGGTAGCCCATCCGATGGAGATGTTTTGCGTGAAGGTCGGCTGGTTGGGATACCCTGCCCCTGGATAAAGCGAACTCAGTCGGCACTGGTTGTCCGGATAGGTGGCCGGGTAGGGGGGGGGCACATTGTCTGTCGGGTCATCATAGCTGCAACAGAGCTTGGCGCACTCAAAGTTGGAGGCGGTCTGGCAGCTCCGGTTGGGGCCTACGTCCTGGTAGTAGCGCGCCAGGGCGTAGCTGCTCTCAGGGAAGGCTGCAATCACCTTGGACACCGCGTTCTTGGCAATAAAAAGGCGTGAGGGATTGCCGGTATTGACCCCAGGGAACTCGACGGAGCCATCTCCGAACTGGGGGTTTCCGGCAACGTCGTTTAGCATGGACCCGGAGGTGTCCACGATGAGGGCGAAGCGGGGACGTGCATCCTTCGCGGGGACGGTGCAGGTAGCCGGGTTCACCGGGCAAGTCTGGGGGACACCGTTGACGCAGGAAGGAGGTGTACTTCCATCCGGACAGGAGAGCGTTGGGAGATTATCATCGACCAACCCGTTGAAGTCATTGTCGAACCCGTCACAGATCTCGCCTACGTAGGCCGAGTCGAGCTGTAGCTCACCGATGCCACCTCCTGCTTCCCCGGTGCAGATGGGGCACACCCCGCCGAAAGAACCCCGTACATCGAAGATCGCCTTGGGATCGATGCTAGCCAGCCGGGACTGCACGTTGATGATGCCTCCTCCTCCTCCTCCTCCGCAGTCATCGCAAGTACCGGTGTTCTGCGTACCCACGCACTCTGCCTCGTTATCTCCGGGGTCGATAGGGGTACACTGGTTGTTTGCATCGGCACAAACGTTCCCGAATCCGAGGTTCTTGCAGGTCTGCCCCAACGCTGCGTTGCATTGGCTGTTGTTAGTGCATGGCGTGCAGTTGCAGGGACCACAGCGGTTTTGCGTCACCCCGGTTTGCGGGTCCGTCACCGGCTGGCAAGTTTGGCCTGCACCACAGTTGGCATTGGTGGTACAGGGTAGGCACTTGGGCTGGCTGTCTCCCCCTCGCCCTCCGTGGCTTGAAATCCGGGCCGACCCCGCAATCTTCACCGTGTCGCCCACCAATAGGATCGTCCCACCAGCGCCTCCCCCCGCCGAGTCGTTCCCCGAAGCGCACCCACGATTGCCATCCGCGGTCACCCGTCCCTCAATCCATAGCACCCCGGACTGCGCCGCGTTGGCGGCGAACAAGACGATCCGACCTCCACCGCTGCCTGCACGCACGTCCCCGGCCCCAAAGCCATCCCCATCACGGCATCCCTTGTCCCCCCCTGCCGCCCCGAAGTCGACGTCGTAGATGCTATGGTAGAAGCTCTGCCCCGCCACCGTCGGGAGCCCATCATTGTTCCGGCAGTTGACGTTGGAGACGCAGGCGGTTCCAGCCCCATTGATCTGGCCTACACAATCCTCCTCGTACCCCGCAGGGAAGCTGCCAGGGTTGTCCTTGGTCCCACGCCCTCCAGGACCAAAGTGACCTCCACCGCCACCCGAATCGTAGACCGAACACCCGCCTCGCCCCCCACTCAAGGGAGCGTAGCTTGGCCCCGGCCCATTATCACACTGCTTCCCCTGGTAGCCCGCCCCCTTGGCCTGTACTCGGGAGGTTTTGTCTACCTTGATGGAAAACTTCCCGGTCGGATCGAGTCCGGTCGCACGGAGGACCAGGTTCCCCGTAGTGTTTTTATTAACGCCATTGAACTTGGTCACGTAGAGCGTGGCATTGTTCTTCAGCTCCACGTAGTCGAAGGTATGTGTGCCGCCGTATTCGCAGGCTCGTCCCCCGTCCCGGACAATCCCTCCGGGACAAGTATTGTTGTTGAGGCTTCCGTCGATGATCAGCGGTTCCGCCCATGCCGTCAGGGGGGAGAACAGCAGCGCAAAGAAAGCAACAGTTGGGCCTGCTCGTCGGGTGCGCATGAAAGCTCCTAGGCAAGAGTTTATCTAAGGCGAGCATATCTTGCCTTGAGCTCCAGGAAAACAGTTCTTGCGCAGCAGGGTGTTCAGGTAGGTATCCGTGGGGGTGGGCGACAGACACCTGCACTACTGTAGACGCCTAGCTTGCAGGGTGTTGTGCCAGCATCAGTCGTCGCTCTTCTTCGCCTTCTTGCCCTTGGCTTTCTTGGCCTTCTTGGCCTTCTTGTCCGCTGTCTTGGCCACTTTCTTCTTGCTGCTCTTCTTGGCCGAGGCCGTGCCACCTTCCTCGTCTCCATCTCCCTTCGAGGGCTGCCCCAGATCGATCTCCAGCATCTTGCCGTTGGCTTTAGCCAAGAAGGGCGGAACCGAATCCTTGAAGGATACGGTGACCTCTACGCCCCCGTCCTTAGGCACAGCTTTCACGTTGGAGATCCGCTTGTCCCGCTTGGACAAAGGTGCGGCGGGTTCCACATTACGGCGCCCTGGGAGAAACAGAACGATTGCGTCGTCGGAAGTGGAGCCCTTAAGGTTGGTAATGGGAGCATCCATCTTGAGGCGAATGGTGCGAGGCTTCTTC
>JANWXX010000136.1 GCA_025057345.1 Polyangiaceae bacterium
CACCCCCCCCCCCGGCCCCCCGCCGTCTCTGCCCGGCCCGCGCCCCGGGGGCCCGCGGCGCCGTCGCTCGGCCCCCCCGGCCGGGCGGGCGGCCGGAGATGGAAAAATCCTGGGGGGCGTAGACAGGGCCTACGGCAGTGGCTCCGGGATGGGCTCCGTAAGGAGACGCGACCCCCGTGGTGCCGTAGGTTCCGTCAGGAAGGACCGTGGCGTGAGGAAGGGGGCTTGCCGGTGCCGTGGAGGCCCAAGCAGGGTTGGGAACCTGGGTGGGAGGCGGAGTTGGGGCCGGCCCGAACGCTTGGGGCAAGGGAGGGCGAGCTTCCGTGGCACCAAAGCCGTGTGGTTCCGGGAGGACGGTTGGAACCACACCTGGGCTAGCAGGCCAGAGGGGAGCAGGGGCTCCGGTGGAGGGCGCCGGGGAAGCACTGGGGTACGAAGGTTGGGAAAGATACGAGGAGGGGGAGGGGGGATACACCGGCGGAGAGGGTCCCTGGGGAGCGGCAGGAGAGAGCGGAGGTGTGGCAAGGCCGTTCGGTGGGGTGGATGGCATGGAGCCTGGGTTAGGTTGGGCTGAAGCGGGGTTGGTAGGAAGTCTGGTGGGGTTGAGGACGGAGGTGGATGCAACTGCTGAGGGAGGGGGCGTGGTGTTCCGGGTCGGGGGAGGCACAAAGGGGAGCAAAGCCTGGCGTAGCTCTCCCACCGAGGAGAATCGCCCCTTGGGAGCCGGAGCCATCGCTCGGTGAACCACTGACACCAGCCCTATCGGCAAAGAAGGGAGCAGGGCCGAGAGTGCAGTGACATGTCCAGCAAAGACCTTCTGGGCGATGGCTTTGGGATCGTCTCCCCGGACCGGGCGCTGACCCGAGAGCATCTCGAAGAGCAGCACGCCCATCGCGTAGATGTCCGCCCGGGCATCCACCGTATCAGCGGAGTAGGCCTGTTCAGGAGCCATGTACTCAGGAGTTCCCATGACCACACCGGGTTTGGTGAGACCACGGTCGAACTCGGAGGAGGTTTTGAGCTTGGCGATACCAAAATCGAGGAGCTTGAGGATCGGGCCCGAAGGGCCTTGCACGAGAAACACATTGTCCGGCTTGAGATCCCGATGGACCACGTTGGCAGCGTGGGCCACCTCCAGGCCAGCCAGGATCTGGAGCGCGTAGTTCAGCGCCGTGGACATATCGAGCTTGTGCTCTCGGTCGAGCACTGCTTGCAGTGTCTCCCCTCGAAGCAACTCCATGACGAGGATGGCCCCCTGAGGCCCCTGCTCCACGTCGATCACCTGGACAATGTGGGGACTACGGAGGGTGGCAGAAACCCGCGCCTCCTGGAGGAAGCGCTCGACGAGATTGGTGCGCTTCGCCAGGTTGGGGTGCAACATCTTGAGGGCGACAGAGGTTCCGAGCACCTCGTGCCTAGCCTCATAAATGGTGCCCATCCCGCCATCCGCGAGCTGCTTCAGGATGCGGTACTTGCCGTGGATCAACTCTCCGGGCTGGGGCATGGGTGGTTGCTTAGCCTACCACCTCACCTTCTACATGGCAGCCTGTGACGCCTCGCATCAGTTCTTCCGCCTTGAATCACAGCCCTACCAGAGGCAATCGAGAGCGAATGAGCAAGCGTGCGGCTATTCTCGGCGCCGGCCACTACCTGCCTTCGAAGGTGGTGACCAACGATGACCTCGCCCGGATGTTCCCTACCTCCGACGAGTAGATCCGCCAGCGTACTGGCATCCGGGAGCGACGTTTCATTGAGGAGTCTGGTATCGGAGCTAGCGATCTGGCAGTTCCGGCTTGTCGAATGGCTCTGGAGCAGGCTGGGCGAGAGGTGAACGATGTGGATGCGGTCCTCTTCGCCACCCTGAGCCCCGATGTGAATTTCCCTGGCTTAGGCTGCCTGTTGACCCACAAGCTGGGGCTCCCCGGGGTGCCGGCGCTGGACGTGCGCAACCAGTGTTCCGGGTTTCTCTACTCTCTCTCTGTAGCGGACGCATGGGTCCGCGCGGGAATGTATCGGACGATCCTGGTGGTGGGAGCGGAGGTCCACTCGACGGGCCTTGACTTCACTGAGCGCGGAAGGGACATTGCCGTACTGTTCGGCGACGGAGCTGGCGCCGTGGTGGTTGGGGAGAGCCCCGACGGGCGGGCAGGTATCCTCTCCCTGCGACTCCATGCAGATGGAGCGGGCGCTCAGGATCTTTGGCTGGAGGCCCCTGCCAGCAAATACATGCCGCGCTTGACCCACGCGATGATCGACGAGGGGAGGATCTGGCCCAAGATGAACGGCAAAGTGGTCTTCCGCTGGGCTACGGAGAAGATGCCGGAGGTTTCCCGGGCGGTGCTAGAGGAGGTGGGCTGGTCCCCAGCCGACGTGGATCTGTTCATCCCTCACCAGGCCAACATGAGGATCAATCAGATAGTGGCCTCGCGCCTGGGTATTCCCGAGGAAAAGACCGTCCACAACATTGAGCGCTATGGCAACACGACCGCTGCCACCATCCCCATCGGGCTAAGTGAGTCCCTGCGCGACGGACGTCTCGTCCCAGGCCACCGGGTGCTTATGGCCGCCTTCGGGGCAGGCTTCACCTGGGCCGGCGCTGCTATCCAGTTCTGACCGAAAATTTGCCGCTCCTCCATCGCCGACAGACGATCCGCACGGTGCGGCGCCTGCTCTTGCTCCTTCCTTTGGGCTTTCTTGCCTGTGATGCACTGCCTCCCCGCTCCGGGCCCGCAGCTTCCGAGTCCTGTGATCCTGCAGATGCTTATCTCTACAATGACCAACGGGAACCCTCTCTCTCCAAGCCAGCACTACCGCCAGGGGCCCGCTACATCGTCCTTCCCGGGGTGACCCTCTCGCCTTCTGTGGCCTCCCGGCTCCTGCAACTCGACGAAGCGTTCTTTCGCCGCACTGGCCGGCACCTCACCGTCGTGAGCGGGACACGGGATCCTGCTCGCCAAGCCCGTGCCATGATCCGTGTGATCGAACTTGGTGGAAACCTCTCCCGGCTCTATGGAGATCGGGAAGCAGCCCGGGAGATTCAGCAAAGCTATGAACGCGCTCGCGCTGCCAGGAAGAAACCTGAGGAAGTGGTCGCTGCGGTCGAGGGGACGATCCAGGGGCAAATCCAGAGGGGAACCTATATCTCGGCACACCTGAGGGCTAGCGCCGTGGACATCCGCAACACCACCATGACCGAGGCGGAGCGCAGGGCATTCCGGGCGGTGGTGAGGGAGGTGGGCGGCGTGAGCCTGCTGGAGGAGCATCGGCCTCCCCACTTCCATCTGGAAATCGACCGGGAAGCAGAATTGGAACGCCCCCTTCGCCCCTCACCTCAGCCCAGTCCCTTGACCTCACGCAGGTAGGCAACCGCTGCCGAAATGCGGTCTTTGTACCTTGCTGCAAAGACAGTGAACCACTGGCCTTCGATGGAGTACGGGTCCAACTTGGCCAGCCACTGCTCTGCCTGGTGCCGGATGGCCCGCTCGACCTCCTGCTGACGTCGGGCTTCTTCCTGCTGGCGCCGCTGGGCCTCTACCGCCTCCCGGTGCCGTATCGCTTCCGCCTCCCGCTGGGCCTCTTCTTCCCGCCTCCTGCGCGCTGCCTCCTCTCGCTGCCTCCTGGATTCTTCCTCCAAGGCCCGCTGCGCTTCCGCCTTTCGCTGCGCCTCCAGCTCCTCGTTTAGGAGCGAGCGGAGAGCTGGATGCGTTGGTTCCTCAACAGGGAGCGGTGGGACAGTTGCCCCCCGGAAGAACCCTGGCGCCTCCGATGGCAAGGGCTGTAGATGACTTGCCACCGGGGGGGAGGGAGGCACGGCGGCATACTCCCGCGCCAGCTCGTCGAGCATCTTCTCCAAGGAGTCGGAAGGCATCATGCACCCAAAATATCATTCCGGACTCTTCCGCGCTTCCGTATCCAGGGGTCAGAAAGAACGAAGCCTTCCTCTCGATTAGCGCTTCTGTACGACCAGGATAGAGCCTTGGCGAGAGAGGATGAGTCCCCGGGATGCCACCAGTACCTCCAGTGCCTCCGCCGGGTCTACGCGCCGTAGCGACAAGGATACCTCCCCTTGGATTCCGTCACCGAGCACCAAGTTGATCCTCGCTTCATCTGCCAAGAGTTGGAGGGCTTCGGCCAGGCTTGCCCGGTACAATTCGACATCCACCCTCCGACCGCTACGCCTAGCGGGAGTGGGGGTGGGCTCTCGGATGCGTACGGTTTCGGTTCGAGGCCCCCACCGCTCCTTCGAAGTCGGAGGGGCCACCAGAACTTCGGAACGCCTCAAGTGCTCCATGGCAGCATCCACTTCCTCCAGGGAGGGTATGGCTGTGGGGGGAGAGGCCGGATGCATTGGACTGGCGGTACCTAGGCACCCGGCCTCCAGCACTGCTGCCAACAGACTCACCATCCTTCGCACCACGTCGGGTAGGATAACGGATGGCCCCATCAAGGATTACGGATGGGGCCATCACGCTGTCCACCAAGGAAGATCAGTCCTCCGGTACGCGCTCTCCATACTCAGCGGCGCATGCAGCGGCGAGGGCGTGGGGGGTGAGGGGAGTATCTGGGAGCTCGTAGCGCATGGCTCTAGGGCCCTTCCAGAATTCAAGAAAGACAACCCCTTGCTTGAGGCGAGCGACGGCTACAAACCCCTGCTTTTCCAGGAGGCAGGCTGCCTCCCCTGCAATCTTCAGGCGCTCACCCGGATCCATAGATGCAGGAGAAACCCGGCGATGGAGATCGTCAAGCACTCCCTCGGCTCTGAGGATCAGTACCCAGGAGGCAGAACCACGCTGTCGAAGGGAACGGTCTGGCCGGTACAGGTTTCGTTGGTGGGTGAGGGGGTATCGGGGCACCAGGCGATAGGACCGTTCATGTAGTCCATATAGAGGTCGTGGTAGCCGGGGAACCCAGGAGCACTAGCCCGATCGTCCCGCACGGCCCCCCAAGAGTTTTTGATCCGGAAGAACCGCACGGTGCTACTCGGTTCGAGGGCGGCCTCCAGCTTCTTTTTGTCGTCTGGGTTGGAGGGGTCTAGTGTTACCCCTGCCTTGAGGAGACCGAAAGCTGAGGTCTGCACCTCATAATCCTCAAGGACAGTCATGTGACCACCCTGGCGGCCAGGGCGACCAGCTTTTTTGAGGGTGGTGAGGTTGAAAGAGCCACGAAGCACCGGGTCGGTGCCCTCCATGGCGTTGAAGTCGACATCCCAAGTGATGATGACTGGCTGGCGGTCGTGGAGAGCCTTTTGGACACGGATTTGGAAGGAGCGTCGAGCAGATTCGGAGCCCCAGCTTGGGTAGGAAGCGACGCGCCACTCCTGGATGGCAACATCGAGGGTAGTGTTTTTCACTTGGGGGCCCTGGGCCGTGTTGACGGTATAACGAACTTTGAAGGCGCTAGGGGCAATGATAGAAGTTCCGGCGGTGGAGCCTCCGTTGCGCAGGGTCTTGGAGCCATCCTGACCGAACGCCTTGGTAAGCTGCCCCCTGACACTGGAGGGGAGGCCGAAGGCCTTGTCCAGAGCCCTGCGGACCGCGAGGCGATCCTTGCGAGCTTCCCTGGTCTTGAGGGTACCTTCCTTGAGCTCCTTGTTGATGGAGGCGAGTGCAGTAGCCTGCTGGGTGGACATCTCGCCCTTGGTGTCCTGTTTGACAAACTTGCTCTCGGGCATCACGCCGCGGTCCAAGACGATCTCATTGGCGACATCCCAGAAACCGCCGGTTTCGATCTCGTCGACTTGGTACTTTACGATCTGGTCATACCAGTGCCAGTAAGTCCAATAGGTCTGGGAGACATCGAAGGCGGTGCCGGTGGCTGCAAGGTTCATCGACTCGATCCAGCTAGCATGAGCGTAGAGCCAGCAATTGCCAATGGCTTGCCGCTCCACTTCCGTGTGCAACACGTCGGTGATCTCAGAATCTTCGTCGCTGACCGTTGGTTCGGCAGGGGTCCCTTCTCCGCAGCCTGAGAGCAGAGGAGCGAGCGCAAGGGTGGACCAGATGGAAAGCGCTCGGAGCGAGCTCCAGAAAAGACGTCGACAGAACATAATTCCGTTATGGGAGCACACCTTTGGCGGGACGTAAAGGGGCAGGTTATTGGGGAAGGAGGCTTCTACCGAAGAGGCTTCTACCTAACCGACGGTGACGCAGAGGGTATTGAGGGCCTTACGATCAGCGGAGGCAGGGATGAGGGTGGGAGGGGACGTCCATCCCTTCTCAGCATCTGCGGCCCAGGCGAGGATCATCCTTGAGAAGCTTCCTGCCAACGGCGCTTCCAATGCAGCAGAGTTGCAGCGAGGGGAGAAGCGAATCAGCCTGGGGAGGGTCCGAGGTCTGAGAACGCCGATGTCGAGAATGTATCCTCCTGCCGTGCGGGTGTCCTTCTATGTGATCAAATTCGTGGGCATCTGCTTTGGCCTGGTGAGCAGTCTGGTGTGTGCCATGTCCCTAGTCGGGGCCGTGGTGGAGAACGGCTGGCTCCGGCTGCTCCTCGGCACGCTGCTGGTCCTCATACCTCCCCTGTTTGTGGCCGACCGTCTCCTGCCTGAGGACGGCACTCCGGCACCGGGGCTCGTGTCCGATGTGCTCTCGCTGACCTGGGTGGGCTTCCCGGTGCTCTGGGCCCTGGCGCTGAGTGGCATCTCCCGACCCCTCCTCGCTCGGGAGGGAGATCGCCTGGCCGCCGCGGACCACGAACAGCTCGCTGGGCTGGCCTACCTGCTTGCCAGCGTCGAGCCGAAGGCCCCCACACCTTCCCCGGCCCCGGTCCCGGCAGCCTCCGGCTCCGCGGTTGCCCCTGCAGTGAGCGCTTCTGCTTCCACGTCCCCTCTCGCGGTGAGCGCCCCGGCCTCTGCGAGCGCTCCGGCCGCCCCGGACGCGAGGCCTCTGCAGAACGTGCCGGCCACTGGTGAGAAAACACCGGCGCAGCTCTTCAAGGAGTTGGCTCCTTCAGTAGTTACCATTTTTCTCACAGGAAATCATCCTGGGGAGGAAGTGAGTGGCACTGGGTTCCTCATCGATAGCAAGGGAACCATCGCCACCAATCACCATGTGATCGAGCATGGCAAGACGATCCAGATCCGCTTTCACAACGGGGCGAGCTTCAACACTGCGGACCTGCTAGTAGACTCCCCGGCGGTGGACCTTGCGCTGCTCGCCATTGACATTGAGCATCCCGCCGACGCTGGGCCAAAGGTGGAGGCAAAGCCGCTGATCCTGGGAGATTCGGACAAGGTCGTAGTAGGAGAGCGCGCCCTGTCCATCGGCAATCCGCTCGGGCTGGAGCACACCCTCACCGATGGGCTGGTTTCCGCGCGGCGCATCTATGAAGGGAAGGCTTGGATTCAGATGTCCGTCCCAGTTTCCCCGGGGAACTCCGGTGGCCCCTTGTTCAACATGCGCGGTGAGGTCATCGGGATCACCACCCGCCAAGTCCTCGGTGGCATGTTCGGCCGAGCCCAGAACCTTAACCTTGCCATCCCGGTTAACGAACTCAAGAAGCTGATTGCCCCTTCCTATCCATCCCGGCGCCAGTTCGGTGAGCGTGGCACCAACGGGGGTCAATGGTTACTCATGCGGGAACCTATCGTTGCTTCCCTTACTTTCCTGGGGCTTGTGGCCCTCGGCATCACCCTGGCCATTCGGCCACGTGTTCCTCACACCCCTGCCTTCACCACACCCCTTTCCGCTCCCTCCTCCATCCCTTCTGCTATGCTCTCCGGAGGGTCTAGACAGAGTCCGTCTTCACTTCCTGTTCCCTCGGCTCCAGTCCCTGCTGGCTCCGAGGGAGCTCCTGGATCATCGAGCTCTGGAGTGCCCGCTCCGGAGGCACCCAAGATGGACCGTGTTCTCCAAGTCGCCGTCTTGGGCTGGGAGCTGGCGGTTCCTATGGTGGTGGCCAACCAGGGCCTCGATCCTTCACCCCAGGGTGCCTTTGCGAAAGCAGGAGTGGGGGTAAAGCTCAGTGTTACCGATCGGCTCTCCGCAATCGAGAATGCCCTGGCTCGTGGTGGTGCGGATCGGGACGGTGCCGATATCGCCGTCCTCCCTCTCCCCTCCTTCGTGGCTGCCTACGAACGGCTCCGGGCACTAAATTTGGAGATTTTCTTTGTCGTCGGCTGGTCCCGAGGGCGGGATGCACTGATGGCCAGCAGGGACTGGCTCACTTCGGTTTCATCGGGTGAGCTGGAGCTAGCAGGAGACGAGAACACAGCTTCTCTTTTCCTAGGACTGTTTGCTCTCGACCTCGCCGGTTACACCCCATCCAAGCTCAAGATCGTTCCATCTTCGAAGGCCGCTGAGGCGCAGCTCGCTGCCCAGGATCGAGCCTCTCCCTTCGAGGGAGCCCATCGCCAGACGCTCCTGAGCACTGCCGATGCTTCTCGCCTCATTCCTTACGTTGCTGTAGCGCAGCGTTCCCTGGTAGAACGTCACACCATGGCCCTCGCAGCCTGGTGTCGTGGCTGGCTTGCGGGTCAGGCACAGGTCGAGAGCGATCCCGCTGTAGCTGCGAGGCAGGTGGGCAGCACTCAGGGAGCACCGGGGCCTCTGCCTTTGCTGAAGGGTCTTGGAGAGATGCAACCTTCGTCGCTAGCCGATGGGATTCGGACGATGGGGCTTTCGGGGCGGAACGCAGCGACGCTGGAGGTGCTGTTCCAGGAGGGGTGGCGGTTGTGGAAGGCTCACGGGTTGCTGATGACGCCAGCTCCTGATACGGCTCCGGTTTCGACAGTAGTGATGACGGCGCTAGCCCGGGCCGAGGCGACGCCGCCCCTCGGATGGGTTCCACCGAAGGTGGGGAGCGACAAAGGAAAGCCGCTGTTGGTGGTAAGGGTCGAAGGAGAGCTAGAGGATCGTACCTTGGAGACAAAGCTCGGACTTCTTGCGAGCGTGTTCGAGCGTTCCGTGCTGCGTGTTTCGCTCAAGAAGGACGGAGCGAAGCTGAAGAAGTTTCTGGAGAACATACAGGGGGCCTACGATGTGGCACCGGGACGACTTATTCCAGGGGCGAGGCCTCCCGATCGTGGGAATGCCCAAATCGAGGTATTTCCGGCACCCTAAGAGGGTAAGTCACCGGATTCGATAGAGTGCAGAGCCGAGGTCGCGGTTAAAGTAGGCCACTTCAAAGCGTTCTGGGTGCCGGGCAGCGAAGCGATGGAAGCCGATCCCAGGGCGTGCCGAAAGCAAGGTTACGCCTCGGGCGGCAAGGGCCTGGACGGCAGTAGTAGCTTTCTCCTCGTCTCGGGCATCTCTTAGCTCTTGGAGGTGTTCGTAGAGAGCCCGATCGTGGAAGTAGAGGAAGTAGTGAGAAAGACCGCTGGCAACCTGGACATTGAGCCACTCCCAGTAGAGAAAGGTAGAATCCCCCTGGACGAGGTTGGCCACGACGGTCCGCTCCTTTTCCAGCAGCGGTCGGGCCCCCGCGAAGAGGCCGATGGGCTGGGAGGTGGTTTCGATGAGCAGGTGCGTTTGCCGTATTTGTGGCCCTACCCGCAGCAAAAGGAGCAGCACCGCTAGCAAGTGCATTATGCGGGAGGAACACCAGCGTGCCGTGAGATCCCGAGAGGCAACGCCGAGGAACAGGAACGCGAGGGGGATAGCGTACTCCCGCATGCGAACAGCCCGAAGCGTGAGAACGATACCGAGAAGCGTACAGGCCCCGTACACGAGCGCCTCCGATCCTTCTCCAGGGTGTTCTTTGCGGCGACGGAAGGTATAGATGAGCGCCGCCAAGAGCAGCACCGACAGAACCAGCCACTCCCATTGCTTCGGAAGCTGATGGAGGGGAAATGGGTTGAACTCCACGTGCTCCCGTCCAACGAAGAGCCGGGCCGAGTCGGTCGTCATGTGCCAGATGTGAAAGGTGGCAAAGCGCAGCGGGGCGAAATCCCGTGTCATGTATGGGTTGATGCAGAGCCCAAGGAACAGCCCAACGGCGGTGAACAGCGGCTCTACCAAGCGTTCCCGGAGCACTCCCCACCCCCTAGGGAGCCCTAGCCCTAGCAGCACTGCCCCGTGGAAGGGCAGCAGCAGGACCGCTCCGTTGTAGGAGAGCATCGCCCCGTAGGCCAGCAGCAAGAGCAACCCTCGTCGGGGTTTGGGTGCCTCCAAGAAGGCCGCCACCTCCAGAAAAACCAACAGCACAGTCGCCAAAATGACCCCACCCCGGAGCTGGAGGAAGCGCCAGTCCTGGGAGGAGAACAGGACACTGGCGCAGGCCCAGGCCCAGGGGAGTGGCACCTGGTGGCGGCTCAGCACCCAGGTCATGGCACCGATGAGCACCGCGAAGAGGGTGGCAGTGCCCAGCTTCATGCCCAGTTCCGGGTCCGGGATCATGGCAAAGGGCGCTAGCAGCAGGTGGAACCCCCAGTAATGATCGACCGGCAGCGCGGCGAAGATCGTCCAGGGCAGCAGCTTCGCTGGGCTAGGGGCGAGCGTGCCGGCAGCGATCTCCCGAGAGACACTGAAGTGGTAGAGTGAATCCCCGGAGGCCATGTGGCCCGGGATCAGCAGCATCGTGAAGGCGGCGTAGGCGAAGGCGGCCAGGGAGGCGGCTCCCATAGCACGGTTCTTGGGTAGCACGCCCGGATGGTACCTTGGCCGAGGTTGGCCGCTATGTCATCCCCACTGCATGGGAGCCGGAGGTTTCTATGCAGACCGAAGAACTCCCGGGCATCCTCATGCTCCCCTGCAGGTGAGCCTGGGGAGGCGTCTGCTCAGTAGCGGTACCAGTCGGGCTTGAAGGGACCATCGACAGGAACACCTAGGTCGTCAGCCTGGGCTTGGGTGAGGGTGGTCAGCTCCACGCCTAGCTTCTTGAGGTGGAGGCGGGCAACCTTCTCGTCTAGCTTCTTCGGCAGAGTGTAGACCCCGATGGGATACTTGCCTGGGTTGGTCCACAGCTCGATCTGGGCAAGCACCTGGTTGGAGAAGGAAGTGCTCATGACAAAGCTCGGATGGCCAGTGGCACAGCCAAGATTCACTAGGCGGCCTGAGGCCAAAAGCGTGATGCGCTTGCCGTTGGGCAGCACGTACTGATCCACCTGGGGCTTGATGTTGATCTTTTTGATTTCTGGATGCTTCTCTAGCCATGCCACTTGGATCTCACAGTCGAAGTGGCCAATGTTGCAGAGGATGACTTCATCCTTCATCTGCAGCATATGCTCCGCGCGAACAATATCGGTGCAACCGGTAGCGGTGACGATGATGTCCGCTTGGGGGGCCGCGGTTTCCATGGTCACCACCTGAAAGCCTTCCATCGCTGCTTGAAGCGCGCAGATTGGGTCGATC
>JANWXX010000137.1 GCA_025057345.1 Polyangiaceae bacterium
AGCAGTTGACCGATGGTGGTCAGCCGCTCAGTACGTTCTTGGAGGATGCGGGAGCGATGGAGCTGCACGGCTGTGGACACGTTGGCAGCCAGCAGCCGGAGCAGGTATTGGTCGCCTTCTCCAAAAGACTGGCCGCCTTCCTTGTTGTAGAGGGCGAGGGCGCCGATAGGCCCGTCTTTCCCTTCCAAGGGGGCGCCCACCGCAGAGGTCGTCTCGAAACCAAGAGCTTCGTCCAGCTTACGGGCACTCTCGGTGCTGTGCTCCAGCTCCCGGGAAACCTGGGCATCGCCTCCAGAGTAGACCGAGCCGATGAAGCCCTCCGTAGGGGATACCAAGATCGTCTTGATCCGCCCGCGGGCTTCGCTGTCATAGAAGTAGATGGTTGCATGGCGGGAGGCGCCATTGCTGCGGGAGGACCCTGGCTCCTGGCCGAGGAAGTCGTCGGGCAGAAGGACCGCGCCAGCGCGAGCATCGCAAGCCTCGGTGGCTTGTTCCAAGGCAGCGCGAAAGAGGTCGTTGAGGGTCGCTGCTCGACCCATGGCGCTCTCCAGTTTGAAGAGCAGATCCAACTCCCGCACCTTGCGTTCGAGCTGGTCCTTGGTATGGCTCAGCTCAGCGTTCTTCTGAATGGCAGCCAGGTAAAGGCGGGAGTTGTCGATAGTAACTGCCGCCTGAGCAGCGAGGGTGAGGAGCAACTCCTCGTCCTCACGTGTAAAGGGGCCGCCCCGCTTGTTGAGCGCCTGCACTACCCCCATCACCCACCCAACATGGTTCTTCATCGGGACCGCGAGGATGGAGCGGGTTCGGAAGCCGGTCAGCTCATCCCAGTCACGCAAGAATCGCTTGTTGCGGTAGGCATCGGCCACACGTACCGGTTTCCCTGTCCGAGCGGCAATCCCTGCCAATCCCTGGCCCACCGGAATTCGGATCGTCTGCACCGCCTTACCTACCACCACCCGACTCACCAGCTCCTGCCGGTGCTCGTCCAGCAGGTAGAGGGTGGCCCGCTCTGCTTCTACCACGTCGGTAATCTTGGCCAGGATAAGCTCCAGAATCTGGTCGAGGTTCACCACGGAGCCGATGGCCAGGCCGACCTCACGGAGTACGGCCGAAACCCGGCGCTCGTGGGCCAGCTCGGCCCGGAGCTTCTTCTCCCGGGGGGTCATCGGACTTTTGGCGGGCACAAACCGCGATGCTAGTACAACTTTCCCACCTTGCGAACGGGGCCTGCTTGCCTCCTTGTTCCTTCTCTGTCCCCTTCTCAACTCTCATGTGTCGCACTCTTCCGCTCCTCACGGCCCTGCTATTCCTCGCTTCAGGTGCTTGGGCCACCTCTCCGCGGGGAGGATTGCCCCGCCTCGCCCCCACCGTCCTTCCTGCCCCGGAGCCACCTGCGATCGACGAGCTAAACCAGGCTATCCAACTTCTTGTGAGCCCCCGTCCTGGCGATCACGAAGCTGGCAGACTTCGCCTCAAAGAAGGAGGGGAACGGTTGCTACCTGCTATCAGTCGTCGCCTTGCCGAGCTGAAGAAGACCCTGAACCGGGAGCAGGCGGCCATCTATATTACCGAGGCCCGGAGAGGAGGGCGGAAGAAAGGGGAAAAAGAGGAGGAGAAAGAGAGCAAGAAGAAGGGTAAGAGCCTCCTTCCTCCGTCCGGGGATCCGGGCTGGCTCCCCCTGGTTCTTGCTACTCCTCGTTCGGATACAACCTATCGTGATCTTGTCACGATTCTTTCCTTGGAGCGGGCCCTCGTGCAGATTGGTACCACCCCCGCGGTCCGAGAGCTGATCAACGTCTACCTCCAGTACGGAGATCTGCTTCGTATCGATGTACAGCATATGATCGCGCTGCTAGGCGATCGTGCAGTCCCCGCCCTGCTGGAAGCACGCAAACACGACGCCGAGAAGATGCGCCTGTGGGCTGCTCGTCAGCTCGATGCCATCGGCAAGGCGGTCCCTAGCGAGACGGTGCAGATTCAGGACCAGGATGTGCTTGCTGACGTGCTCCGCGCCTACGGCCGAACCCGGGATATCGATGCTCTCCGAGTCGTCGTCAGCTTTACCTCCAGTGATCGAAGTCAGGTACGGGATGCCGCCCGGGAGGCTCTTGTCAACTATGGCGACGCTGCCCTCTGGCAGCTCCGAGAAGCCTATGAGAATCTTACCGGCAAGCGCCCCCCAGCAAGCTCTACTTGGGACAAGCTCGCCGTGGAGCTCTTCGAGTCCTACGATCGTGCTCGCCTAGAGGAGATCTTCCAAATCTTCGAGGCCGGCCTCGCCAGCTTCCGAGAGGGCAAGCTCGACGAGATGGCCACCCAGTTCGATGCAGTACTTGCCCGAGCACCCACCTTTGAGCGCCGTCACGAGATGGTAGAGGGGTACCTAGCCCTTGCTCGCAAGATCGAGTCCTCGGACCGACCCCGTGCTGCGCTCCTAGCTCGTAAGGCACTGCGCCTAGACCCCCAGAACCCTCAGGCACGAGCCATCGAGGCTTACATCCTCACCCTGGAGGCCGAGCAGCTCGCCTCCGAGGGCCTTGTCGACACCGCTCCCCTCCGGCGTGCTATGGAGCTGGATCCTTCCAACTCCCGTCCTCGTGACCTCCTCGCACGCCTGGAAACCAGCCCCCAGGCTCGAGCTCACGAGGGCTATCGCTACCTTGCTGCCATCGCTATCGGCGCCCTCGCCGTCGTTGCATCCCTCCTCGTCGGCCTTTCCCGCCGGGCTGTTTCCCCCTCGTGATCCTCCCAACCTTGCGAGGTTTCGCCATGGTCAAGGAACAGGACAGAGCTTGGTAGTTGCCTTGACTTCCTGCCCGAGGAAGCAAGCCACCAGCTCACTCCCCTCGCAGGATGCAAAAGAATCTCCGTTCTTCTTGCAGAATCCTTCCTTTGCCGGATAGATGCAGTCCATCTTTCCTTCCGAAGTCATACCGCAGGTGCCTCCCATGCGGCTGCAGTCTCGGTAGCTCACTTGATCAAAGCCATCACAACCAAGGCGAATATCCCCCTCGCAACGATCCGCTCGATCCATGTCTGCTGGGCAGGCGCTGTAGGGACGATCCGTGCAACCAGTTTTGCTCTGCGTGTCGCAGGTAGCGTGGGCTAGAGAACAATCCCGGGTCACCGTACCCTCAGAAGTAAGAATGGTTGCCACGGAGCCTTCGCACTTTGTCTCCTTCCATACGGCCGACAGTGTACATCCAGCCTCCTCACAACTGATCAACTCGCGCTTCTTGCTGCATGCGTTGATTGCTCCGCAGGTCGTCCCGCGCTGGACACAATCCACCCATTTATCCGCAGTAGCATCCAAGTTGAAAAACCCGCTTACCGGGATCGCTCGCTCGGCAGAGAACGCCATGGCGAGCGTACAGATATCGACGAAGGAGTGGGCCTCCTCCTTCGATCTAGCCCAGGCATCTTCCGCGGGAAGCTCCAGCTCACATTCTGCTGCCTTCACACAGGCGGAGAAGATATCCTGTGGTTTCAGGACCGGAACCCCCTCCGGTGCCTGAGGGAAGGCCTCCGCTGCGTTCGTCGCGACAGGCCCCTGAGGAGGGGGGCGTTCTCCAGGGGTGATCGTAATGGCGCTTAGCCCGGAGAGATCGCAGGCTACAAAGGACGAAGTCATCAAGAGGAGTGCGACTTGTCGGGTCATGTTGGGAGAAGCTGCAGATTGTATGCCGTGGAGTCCTCTCTCCTTTGATTGGACTGAAGGTACAGTGTTCTTCCCGATTTCCCGCTCTGTTGTTAGGGATGATGTCTGAGGAAGGAGCTTTCAGAACCTCGCCTGAACGGTTCCGAGAACCGTCGGGACAAGTACCCTGGGGTTGGGAAGGCATCCAGTACCACCTAGGGGCGTTGACGCGCCGTCGTGACACTTGTTCTTGACTCCGGTAGCGGTGTGACCGTGGCCTTTGCCTTGCAGATCGATCCCCCCATCGGTGGTAACGACCGCCCTTTGCTGGGCCTCTCTCTACCCCTCCGCCTGGCCCTCACCGCCCAGTCCGCCGGCGCGGTGGCCATCGTCGCGGAGCCACCTCTGCACCCGGCGCTTCGTGACGAGCGGCTCCGCATCCCGGTGCTGACTACCCGACCCTCTGGCGCCTGGCTGGTCCGTACGCCAGCGAACCTGGTAATCCATCGGGGTCTGCTTGGAGCAGCGCTTCAGGGGCGGGGCGAGCGCGACTGGAGTATCCTGGAAGAACCCTATCCCTTCGACGTCCCCTTTGGCTTCGATCCCATCTTGGTGCAGACCCCGGAGGATCAGGCGAGGGCCCGTAAGGCGTTGCTCCGGTCGCTGCGTAAGCCTCAGGATGGCTGGACGAGCACCTACCTCAACCGGTACATCTCCCTCTTCTTCACCCGCTTCCTGGTGGCGACGCCGCTCCGGCCCAACCAGGTTTCCGTGGCCATCCTGGCGATTGGCCTCGCGGGGGCATGGCTAGCCACCCGAGGGACGTACCTCGACTTGCTAGTGGGGGCCTTCCTGTTCCAGGCCCAGAGTGTGCTGGACGGCTGCGATGGGGAAATGTCGCGGCTTACCTTCCAGGGGTCGAAGATGGGAGAGTGGCTAGACACCATCGGCGACGATCTCACCAACTACGGCTACTTTACCGGGGCATCCTGGGGTCTCTACACCGCGACGCAGAGCCGCCTCTACCTGGTGGCCGGGGCGATCATCCTGGCCTGCGGTGTGATCACCTCCACCATCGAGTATGCCTACCTGATTAAGATTGGCTCCGGTGATCTTCTCAGGTATCCTCTCGGAATCGGCAAGGCCCCTGGGGGCAACAAAGACAAGGGGGGGCTGGCTCGGGTTGTCGACGCCATTTCTCCCCTGTTCAAGCGAGATACCTTTGTCCTGCTAACGCTGCTCGGGGCTGTGTTGGGTTTCCTTCAGGTGATGATCGTCCTTTTCGCTCTTGGGGCCATGATGATCCTGCTCGCAGTGATCAATGCCGAGATGAGGATGCGCTCGTCCTCCCGGGGGTGACGTACGGGGAGAGAGAGCATCGTCACCCTTGGGAGAGGGGCCTACGCTCGGGGATCTGCTCGGGACGCTCGCCCCCCCAGAGGGCCGTGCGGAGCGCTTCGAGGCGTGCCCGGACGGCGGCAAGGCGTGCAATGTCCTCCTCGATAGAGGCTATGGTCTGGCGGCGTTGGGCTTCGGCGTTGTCTCGATCGGCGCGGGCAGCGGTGAGGACCTCAAGGAGGCTGCGGTACATCTCCCGGCCGGTCTTGACGACCCAGGCGTCCAGCTCTGCGGCGAAGCTCTCGATCATCTCGTCGAGCTTGGGGGCTACCTGGTTGGCAGCATCCCGGAAGGCTTGGGGAGCGGCTTCGAGGGCACGACGCTTGGTTTCCGTCTCCACCTTGTCCCGGGCATAGAGGGCCAGAATCGGTGCAGCAACGGCCAGGAGGCCACCCAGCCAGATGTTGACCGCCAGCAAGGTGACCACACCACCGGTCAGCAAGGCAAAGACGCCTACGTCGTAAGCGAAGGTGTCGACGTCGATAGCGGGAGCCTTGATGGCTAGGGCTTGGCTAAGCTTATCTGATGCCTCCTTAGCGTCCTCCCTGACAAGGGCGATGATCCGCTCGGCAAGCTGCTCAAGAGCGACGGCGATTTCCTGGGTTTCGGCTTGCGCCCAGTCTCGAAGCGTGCTCTCCAAGAAGGCCCCCAGGTGTTGGCGTAGGTCTTCACCGCTTGCCTTCTTGATCAGGGAAGGGAGCTGGCGGTTGACATCATCGACGAAGCGATCGAGATCCCGACGGGCCCATGCCTTGATGGCAGCAACCTCCTCGCGGATGGTAGCTCGGCGCTGCTCCATGCTCTGGAGCTGCCCCTCTGCCTCACGCTTGAGCACGGCGATCTTTCGGTCAAGCTCCTCGGCCGTCATATGGAGGGTCATCCGCTTGGTTTCGAGCCCCTGGTCGAGAAGACCCGCGACAGCGAGGCCTTCGGCAAGTGCGTGGTCCAGCATGATGCGGCCCCTCTCGTTAGCCAAGAAGGCACCGAGATAAGTGACCAGCTCGGGCATGCCGCTACCAGGGCGCTCCGCCAGGGCGAGCTGGGCAGATACCGGGAAGATAACTGGGTTCTTCACCAGCTTGGCCAGCTCGCGCCGAACGTAGGCCAGGGCCTCCTCCCGCTCATCGGGGGACCAAATGTCGACCTTGTTAACGACGAAGATGATCTTGTCTCTCGATTGTCCGATGAGCTTTTCCAACAAGAAGACTCGTTCGCTCTCCTTGAGGAGTTGCCCTGCATCCAGCAGAAAGAGAACCGCGTCACTCTGAGGGATGTAGCTGTAGGTGATGTCAGCGCGCTGGAGGGACAGATCGTTGACACCGGGGGTGTCGACGAGGACAACCCGGTTCTCTAGCAGGGGGGATGGGTAGCCGATTTCGATGTACTTGATGACCTCGAAAGTGGTCGGGTCGGGATTATCGTGGACTGCCCAGGTGCGCAACGCATCGACCTCGACTGGCTCCTGCCGGCCGTCGTTGTAGAGGATACGGGCTGTCGGATCCGGTGCATGGATGATGTGGTGGATGACGGCAGTGGTAGGAGTGACTCCAGTAGGGAGTACCGTGCGCCCCAACAGAGCGTTCACGAAGGAACTCTTCCCGTGGTTAAACTCACCAACCACCACCAGGTGGAAGCGGTCTACCTCCAACCGTGGGATGACCTCCCGCTCGACCCGCTGGGCGAGGCTCCGTGTGCCGATCTGGTTCCCTGCGTCCCGGAGGGCAGCGAGGGCGGCAAGCACCTCGGTCCTCCGCCCATGAAATTGCTCGAAGCTCATCACCCCACCACCTTGATAATCTCGTGGACCTTCTCATCCACTTCCTGCATGGTCAGGCCTCCTTCCAGGCCCAAGTGCTTGCGGTAGAGCGCGCTTTCAGAGAACACTCGGATGGCGAGGATCCGCTTGGGAAGCCAGGGGTGAGAGGAGGTGATCTCCCTGTACCTTCCGAGGCCGTCCTGACTCTCTTCGAACTGCTTGACGAATTCCTCAAGGTTGAGCTGCTCGTAGAGCTTTTGCGACCCTAGCGCCAGCTTGGCGAAGCTCCGGGTTGCTACGTTGAGATCGCGGCAGCAGAGGAGTCCCGCTCGGTCACAGGTAATTTCGGCGCGGCGGCTCCAGGCGCGGAGGGCAATGGTCGCCGG
Organism: Polyangiaceae bacterium; assembly: GCA_025057345.1. Taxonomy (GTDB): domain Bacteria; phylum Myxococcota_A; class Polyangia; order Polyangiales; family Polyangiaceae; genus JANWXX01. The sequence goes on from JANWXX010000137.1 coordinate 7,178, forward strand.
GTATACCAGCCACTGGGTGAACAGGGTTGTCATCTGCTGGAGTAGGAACAGAGTGGTCAGGTACACCACATGGTTGTTGTGAATGTGGCCGCACTCGTGGCCGATGACATTCATTAGCTCAGCGTCATTGAGGTGATCGATAAGCGCCGAGTGGATCAGGATGAACGAGTCATCGTTTGTGCCATAGGTCATCGCGTTCAGCGTAGGCTGGTTCACGATGTACACTGTGGGGGCTACAATCCCCAGGGTTTCAGCACATTGACGGGTCAGATCATACACTCGTGGGAACTGGTTGGGTCCTACCCGCACCGCATGCCCCAGAAGCTGGTTCTTCTCAAAGGATTTGAAGGACCGCACCGCGGAGGCCACCGCCAGCTCGACCGGCTTGATTCGCTCGAAGGTGGCCCTCGTATTCCGGTCGGAGATGTACGCATAGGAGTGGGCATCCCCCCCCTCCGGGGTGCCCGCCTGTTTTGCCCTGCGCTTTGCCACAAAGGCTTCAAAATCGAGATCGCCTACCTGGGCCATGGTTCCTCGTTCGGGTTGAGTACCGCAGACTACCTCGCCTCGGTCCTTCTGCAACGCACAGCTTCCCTACGCCCGTCAACGTCGCCGTGCTACCGCTCCCAGTGGAATGACTCACCGCCCCGGCCTGTTGCGCCGCCTCCTCGGCCCAGCCAGCAGCCATGTCGTCGATCTTGGTGCCCAGAATCTCCCCCTCCAGGGGCAGTCGGAGCCCTTGGACGAGGACGCCTCGACTCAGCAGTTTGCTGCCTTGGTCCATACTGTCTGGCTCATCTTCGCTGCTGACGGCTCCCTCGATGACCAAGAGGTTGCCCACCTCCTCGCGATCATTGAAGACCTTACCGAAGGCGAAGCCCTTGCCGAGGCTATCGAAGACCTCTTCGACGCCTACGCCACCCTCCACGCAGAGGTGGGTGTCTCCGGTAGTGTCTCCCTCATCGCGGATATTCTCTCTGAACCTGAGCTACGCGAGAGCGCGCTCAAGCTCGCCATCGGTGCCGTAGTGATGGATCAAAAAATGTCTGATCACGAGGAGCGTGTTCTGATGATGCTAGCTAGCGCTTTTGGCTTCAGTTCCCAACAGACCCAAGACATCTTCCACCAGGTCGAGAGCAGCCTGGCGGGGAAGTGATCGCCGAAAAGTTGTTCGTTCTTCTGGCGGTGCGTTACGAGGGGGCGAATGGCAAACGAGCGGCAAGAGGCACGGTTCAAGGTGAACGCAATGCGGACCGGGGCCAGGTTTGATCCGGCTGCCGCGTCAAGGCCTATCCTGACCTTTGAAAATGTGTTCAAAGCATACCGGGCGGATCAGCCGGTACTTCGAGGGATGAACCTGACCATTGGTCGGGGAGAGTTCGTCTTCATCACCGGGGCTTCTGGGGCAGGGAAGAGCACCCTGTTGCGGCTGCTGTACCGCGCAGAGACTGTGGATGACGGGCGCATCCTGTTTCTTGGCAGGGATATCGCCCGGCTCACGAACGATTCGATCCCTATGTTGCGGCGGAACATCGGTGTCGTCTTTCAGGATTTCAAGCTAGTGCCCCACTGGACCGTCTTTGACAACGTAGCGGTAACTCTGGAGGTGTTGGGACTACCAGGGCGTTTGGTGCGGGCTCGGGTGGGGGAGGCCCTGGAGCGGGTAGGGCTTGGAGGGCGCGGAGGTGATCTAGCCCGAGTACTCTCCGGAGGGGAGCAGCAGCGGGTTGCTATCGCTCGGGCTATCGTAGGGGAGCCTGCCATCTTGCTTTGCGATGAGCCCACCGGGAACCTGGACCCGCTGCTGGCCATCGACATCCTGGGTCTCTTCGAGGATATCCATGCAGCGGGTACCACGGTGCTGTTTGCCACCCATGACCGCACGTTGCTCGAAGTCCGCCCCCGTCGGGTCGTCGTACTAGACGACGGCAAAGCCGTGGACGTGCAGGCAGGTCTCGCACCGATGGAAGCGTCCTCGCCGCCTCTTAGGCCCCCCCACCCTTGGGTCAGGGAGGAGCCTCTCCAGGAGAATGCCTTCGACGGTCTCGATCTCTACGAACCCAGCCATTTGGGTGCTGAGTGAACCAGACGAGGACAACATGAACGGAACCACATCCCGGGCCTGGCGGAACGGTAAGGCCGACTGGAAAATGCACTTGCTTTCGATTTTTTCCTTGTCCGTAGCCTTCGTCTGTCTGGCGAGCGCACTGCTGGTGGTGAGTAACCTGGACCGGGTGCGTCAGCGTTGGTCCCGGGTAGGCCGTACCACCGTCTACCTGCGGGACAACGCTGATCCGGCCCAGGTCCAGGAGCTACGGGAGGCCATCAACCGCACGGCTGGCGTCCGTACCGTGCGCTACGTCTCTCCGGAGGAAGCTCGCCGGGAGCTGGTGGCCGAATCCTCGGATGGCGCCCTAGCAGCACTACCAGCCCAGGCATTCTCCGCCTCCCTTGAGGTCGACTTCCAGGAAGATTTGGCCGACGCTGATGTGAGCTCCATCGCCGGCAAGATCAGGAGCATCCCTGTCGTCGACGGCGTAGAAACTTATGCTCGATGGTCCGAGCGTCTGGGGCGCCTTCTGGATGGAGGTGTCGCCGCAAGCCTGCTGCTATCGTTGGTGGTGTCCGGTGCCGTCATCTCCGTAGTCGCCTCCACTATGCGTATGGCCCTTGAACGTCGCCGCGTCGAGGTGGAAGTGTTGCAGCTGGTCGGGGCCACCCATGGCTATGTCCGCGCACCCTTTCTCGTTGAGGGAGCCGCTCAGGGGGGTCTTGGTGCAGCCGCAGCCGTCCTCCTCCTTGCACTGCTCTACAGCATTGTCCGGGGGCGCTTCGATGGGGAGCTAGCGCTTATCCTTGGCGTTGAGCCCATCTTTCTTCCCTGGCACGTCATTGTTGCCATGGTCCTGGGTGGCGCTCTCCTCGGTGCCCTCTCCTCTGCCTTCAGCCTTCGCCGCCTCTCCTGTGCATGAAGTACCTACGACCCCTGCTCCTGGCTTGCCTGCTCTCCTTCCGTGCAGACAAGGTTCAGGCAAATCCTCTCCCGCCCGTCCCCCTGCCTACCACGCTCCGAGACGCTGAACGTGAGCTGGCCGAACTGGATCGACGTATCAACGACTTGGATGGCCGCGCCGCCGTCCTCCGGGAGCAAGTTTCGCTCCGAGAGCGACGCACCCTGGTCCGCTCCCGGGTGTATGCTCGGCTGGCCCGCGCCGGGTTGCTCCCCATCGTTGGCGGATTCGATGCCTTGGTTGCTCACGCGATGAAGCTGGAAGGGGTTCGACGGGCCATTCTCCTTGACCTAGAGGAGCTCAAGCGGCTCCAGCGGGGCTTGGTTGATCTGGGCACTCACAGAGAAGTGGTTGTTGCACGACGTGCTGTCGTGGTAGCCCAGCGGGATGCGCTGAGTCAGGCTCAAGCCCTGGTCGAGGAGGCCGAAGAGCGCCGCCGTGCTTTCGAGCGAGCTTTTCTTTCTCCTAGGGGGTCCACGGACCATGCATCGGTCTACGGTGCTACTCTGTCGGTTCGCCCTGCTGCCCCTGAGGCTACCTTCGAAGCAGCTCGTGGACGGCTACCGCTGCCGTTGACAGGTCGTGTGGAGATCCGCTCTCGCCGAGGAGTGAGCGGTCCTGCTCTGGAGCTACTCACCTCTCCTGGTGCGGCAGTTCGTGTCGTGCATCCAGGGCGTATCGCTTTCTCCGGAGCCTACGAAGACTATGGGCGCCTAGTGCTTGTCGATCATGGTGCTGGCTACTTCACCCTCTATGGAAACCTGGACCAAATTGACGTTCGTGTGGGGGACGCTGTAGAAGGGGGCTCTCAGATTGGGATTGTGGGGGGGAAGGGCAAGGAAGCTGCACTCATCTTTGAGGTCCGTCACCGGAACGAAACCGTCGAACCTCGCCCCTGGCTCGGGTTGTAAGCCGCCCGAAGTCACTCCCCCGGCGCTGGGTGGGTCTTCGTGGTGGGTTCTGGCGGTTTAGGCTTGGGGAGCGCTGCTGTTGCCCTGTTGGTCCCGTGCTGGAGAAGCATCCC
>JANWXX010000138.1:0-9495 GCA_025057345.1 Polyangiaceae bacterium
TTCTGGAGGATGACCGGGACCGGGACAACCATGGCGAAGTCGCTGGGGGGGCCCTGGTAGTTGTTGGCCATGCTCAGCACCGTGCGGGTGCCTTCCCGCATCAGCACCACTTGCGTCGCGTTGTTGTAGAGTTCTCCGGTCGCTCCACTTACGTAGAACCCGCAGAAGGCTTCCGCTTGCTTGGGGAGCGAGAGGAGCACCGTGAGGGTCGCTGCCAGGGCCGTCTTCTTGCTATGCATGCCTCCCAGGATAGGGTAAGGAAGACTCAGGCGGCTACGCGCTGGAAGCGGTTACAAGGAGCCTCTTCTCGCAGAAGGCGTCGAGGGTCGAGCACACCCGAAGGCCGTCACCGTCGAGGGCTCTGGCGATGGAGGTGTGCTCAGCGCGCCCTGTTCTCGCGGGTCGAGTCCGTCACGGAGTACTGCGCGCCAGGCCCCCTAGAGGATCTGCACCGCCGTCTTCGGTTCCACCTCCCTAGTGATGTCGACGGCATGGGCATCCCTGAGCGGGGAGGCTGCCAGCAGGGTTACTTCCTCCAAAGGCAAGGGGGTCCGAGGCGCTTCACCCGGAGGACCTCCCCACTTGGCTGTGAGGAGAACAGCGAGCGAACCCCGCGGGCACCGGTGCCGAGAGGAAAGCGCCCGGCGATCACCTCCAGAGATCCTCGTTGAAGGCTCTCGAAGGCCAGCGCGGTGAAGATGAGATGATCGAAGAGGAGTATTGAGGTCTGTCGGGGGTTGCTTATGGCGGGAGACGATAGCGGAATCAGAGGGTAGAGTTGTCGCTGAAGGCCGCTCGGAGGGCTGCCTGGAGCGCGGTGGGATCGAAACCGACGAGCAGACGGCCCTTTACGTCCAGCACCGGGATGGTGCCCTTGCGCATTCCAGCTCGGTCCAGTTTCCGGTTCATCTCTTGGCGAGCCCCCTCTTCTACGTCGATGTCGTGGTATGTGAAGGGCACTCCGTGGGCTTTGAGGAAGGCTTGTGCGTCATGGCATGGTCCACACCAGGAGGCTCCATAGACGATGACTTGGGGGGCGGCCCCTAGGGCAGGGGCAGGGTGAGGAGGGCTGCCGGATGCCAGAGCGGGATGGTTTCGGCGTTGTGCTGCGAGGGCTTCCCACTGGGGGCGGGTCATGGAGGTGACCGGGTAGGTTCCGTCTGGGCGCTTCTCTCGGAAGTTGGCTACGTAAAGGAGTAGGGTAGAGGTACCCTCGTCCTGGGTGGTGACCACGACCCGGACCGGATTGCGGTAGGCAGGAGGGATTTCGTCGATCCGTTGGGTGGTGTGGAAGTGCCCTCGGTCATCGATGTATGTAAGAAGTAGGTCTGGGGTGTCGTCGCGAAGGGAGAGGGGAGGGAGGGTTCCGTCGGTGGGGGTGGTTCCCTCCGGCTGATCGCGCTTGCAGGCGCCGGCGAGCATTGAGGTCGCCAGGGCTTCCAGAAAGCGGCGGCGGGTCATCATGGGAAGGAGGTTTACCACGACTGGCAGGGGTGGGGGGTGGGGGCTTTCCTTCCAAGTTTTCGGTTTCGCCAGGGTGGGCTCGTGTAGGCCATCTGTTTGTCGTACCGCAGAGGGATTTGTTTCTTACGAGGTTAGGAAGAAACCCCTTGCGTATCTGCTAACTTTTCCACCATAAAGCGTGTATGGCAAACATCGAGACGGCGATCCAAAAGATCGCTCACAATTTTGTTCAGGAAGTTGTCCGGGCGCTGGTCGGAGCATCCATCGAGGAATTTGCTCAGCTTGCTGGCAAGGGTGCACGCCGCTCTGTGGCATCTACATCCAAGGTTCCCACGGCTCCTCGTGGTCGTCCTCCGAAGGCGGAGAAGGTCGAGAAAGCGGTTCGAGGTAGGAAGACACGTACTCGCCGGAGCTCGGAGGAGATCGCCAAGCTCCAAGAGAAGATTGTGGAGCATATCTATCGAACCTCGAAAGAATACCCCAAGGGGATCTCCGTGAGCGAGATCGCGAGGGCGCTCCGGGAAGATATCGATGACATCACTCGACCGATCAATCAGGCAGTTACCAGCAACAAGATCCGTAAGGAAGGGATCAAGCGTCTAACCCGGTATTTCCCCGTCTTAAGTTCCATGGTTAGGGGGGAGGGGTCGTCGGGGGTCGCCTGTGGGTCGCTGACCTATGCTCAGCTTGCAAAAGCCTCAGGGGCGCCGTGGCAGGAGCGGAAGGGTTTGCCGGACCCGCAGGGACACTCCTCCTCCATGGAGATGCGTGGCTCCTCTGGAGCAAAGAGGATAGGGGCATCGATGGGCATCTCACCGCCAGGAAGGGCAGGCTCCTGATCTGCACCGTGGGAGGCGAGGGCGTGTGCGAGGGCTTCCTGGTGACGGAGGAGGTCGGCCTGCTCGATCATAGCTTCCTCCTCGGGCGCATGGACCTCCACATGGAGCATCTTCCTGACGACCTGCTCGGAGATGCTGGCCATCATGTTGACGAAGAGGTTGTATCCTTCTTTCTTGTATTCCTGCTTGGGGTCCTTCTGACCGTAGCCTCGGAGGCCGATTCCGTCGCGAAGGTGATCCATGTTGGTAAGGTGGTCGACCCAGGCTCGGTCGATCTCCTCCAGGTAGATATGACGGAAGACCCGGAGGGAGAGCTCGATCCCAAGGGCCTTTTCCCGAGAGAGTTGCTGCTTTTCGGCAGCTTTGTAGAGGAACTCCGCTACGCGCTCCTGCTCTGCCAGCTCTTCAACCCCCTCGGCGTCGATACCGAAGAGGTCGGCCATGGCTTCGTGGAGGGCGGTCCAGTCCCAGTCTTCAGGAGGCTTGTTGGCGGGGCAATTTTTCTCGACGGCTGAGCAGATGACCTCGTCGATGAGATCAAAGAGGCGTTCCCGTTGCTCGGTGAGGGCTTGGGGAACACTGGTGAGCAGCTCATCAAGGATTCCAAGGACGTCGGTTTCACGCCCCTCCACCTCGATCTTGACCCCCCAGGCTTGGTAGATCTCCCTTTGGAGTTGCTCAAGGTTAGAGAGGGAGGCAGCTTGTTTCAGATCCTCGCGGGAGAGGGTACGTGGGGAGCCATCCTCGTTGCGGGGAAGGATGGGGGGAGAGCAGAAAGCACCGACGAGTTGATAGATAACCGGCGTGGTAGCCTCAATGATCTCTGGGCGAGGCTTGAATACTTTCTTCTTTCCTGTGCTACGTCCGTCCTCGTCGCGGGCTTCGGTTTCGTAGCGGCCGATAAGGAGCTGCTGGCGGAGGGCGTAGACGCGCTTGCGCTGGGCATTCATCACGTCGTCGTACTCTAGGAGGTGTTTGCGTATATCGAAGTTGCGCTCCTCGACCTTACGTTGGGCGTTTTCAACGCTTTTGGTGACCCAGGGGTGCTCAATGGGTTCGTCATCGGGCATGCCAAGGCGGTCCATCATTACTTTGACGCGGTCGCCGGCGAAGATTCGCATCAGGTCATCTTCAAGAGATAGGTAGAAGCGGGAGGTTCCCGGGTCACCCTGACGGCCAGCACGACCGCGAAGCTGGTTGTCAATGCGTCGGGATTCGTGGCGCTCTGTGCCGACAATGTGAAGGCCGCCGACTGCTTTGACCTCCTCACGCTCTTGGGCACAGCTCTTCTCCAATTCGGCCAAAAGCTCTTGGAATGCCTCCGGTTCGGCATCGGGAAGCTTGTTTTGCTCGCGGAACATCTGTTTTGCGATCATCTCCGGGTTCCCTCCGAGGAGGATATCGGTGCCACGACCGGCCATATTGGTAGAAACCGTGATGGCACCCTTGCGGCCGGCCTGAGCAACGATGTATGCCTCGTTTTCGTGGTGCTTGGCGTTGAGTACGCTATGGGGCACCTTGCGCTTCTTGAGCATGGCCGAGAGAGCAGCGCTTTTCTCGACGGAAGTAGTACCTACGAGGACCGGCTGACCCCGTTCGTGGCATTCGATGATTTCCTTGACGACGGCATTGAATTTTTCGCGCTCGGTCTTGTAGACGACATCTTCGTAGTCGACACGCTGGACGGGCTTGTTGGTGGGGATGGAGACGACGTCCAGGTTGTAAGTGGAGTGGAACTCTGCAGCCTCGGTGGTGGCGGTACCGGTCATCCCGGCGAGCTTCTTGTAGAGTCGGAAGAGATTTTGGAAGGTGATGGTCGCCATGGTGCGCGATTCATCCTGGATACGCACGCCCTCCTTGGCCTCGATGGCCTGGTGAAGCCCATCACTCCAGCGTCGCCCCTCCAGGATGCGTCCGGTGAACTCATCGACGATCAGCACCTTGCCACCCCGAACGATGTAGTGCTGGTCACGCTTGTAGAGAGTGTGCGCACGAAGGCACTGATTGAGGATATGGAGTGTCTCTAGATGCTCTGGCTCGTAGAGGTTATCGATTTCTAGAAGGCTCTCGATACGCTCGACGCCCTCGTCGGTGAGGGAAACGGAGTGGGCCTTCTCATCGACGGTGTAGTGCTCGTCGAGGGTGAGACTAGGGATAAGGTTGCTGATGATGGTGTACTTTTCGCTGGAGCGTTCGCCTTGGCCGCTGATGATGAGTGGAGTGCGAGCTTCATCGATGAGGATGGAGTCGACCTCATCCACAATGGCGTAGTTCAGCGTCCGCTGGCAGTAATCCAAGGCGCTGAATTTCATGTTATCCCGGAGGTAATCGAAGCCGAACTCATTGTTCTGGCCATAGGTGATATCCGCTCGGTAAGCCGCCTTCTTGTCTGCGTCGTCTTGCATGTTGACGACGACTCCAGTCGTCAACCCCATCCAGTTGTACAGTCGTGACATCCACTCGCAATCGCGCCGCGCCAGGTAGTCGTTCACCGTGACCACGTGGACACCCTTGCCTTCCAGCGCATTGAGGTAGCACGGCAGCGTCGCTACGAGCGTTTTTCCCTCGCCGGTACGCATCTCGGCGATGGCTCCTGCATGGAGCACCATGCCGCCGATGAGCTGGACGTTGTAGTGGCGCATTTTCAGCACCCGGCGGCTTGCTTCTCGGCAGGCGGCGAAGGCCTCGATCAGGATGTCATCGAGAGAGGCACCATTGGATAGCTTCTGCTTGAACTCTGCGGTCTTCGCCTGGAGCTGGGCGTCGGAGAGCTTCTGCATCCGCTCCTCCATGGCGTTGATGGCCTCCACCTTGGGTTGCAGCTTGTTGACCGCACGCTCGTTTGCGGTGCCGAAAATCTTCTTGATCGCCCATGCCAGCATGACGAGGGAGGCTAGCTACTCGAATCCTGGCGTGCAAACCAGTACGGTAGTGATTGCACCGAGGTGACCACTACAGTGAAGGAGGCAGAATCATTCCAGCCTATCGTCCTGGCCCCCGACGGCCCTGCGGAGTGACTCGCTAGCGAGCTGCAACGAACCGCTCACCGCTGCCACGGCCAGGGCACTGGAGATCAGCACGTGGGGGGCCCGGAGCATCCCTGCAGTACCTTGCTCCAAGAGCGCTCCGAGGCTCACTCCATCCCGGGGGCCCAGCCCGAGGAACCCCAAGGCCGCCTCTCCTAGCACCACCGCTCCTGCCGCGCTCCCACACTGGACCGCCACGGGCCCCAGCAGGTTCGGTAGCACATGGCGCAGCAGAATTCGGAATCGGCTCGCCCCCAGCGCTCGTGCTGCCTCTACAAAGGCAGCTCCTCGGAGCACTGTAGCCTGGAGCAGCGCCAGACGTGCGAAAGGTGCCCAGGCGGTTACACAAAAGACAAGGCCTATGTGGATTCTCCCCGGAGATCGGACCGCCGCTAGCACTGCCAGCGCCAGCAAGAACGAGGGGAACGACTGCACGAGGTCGCAGGCCCGAGCTAGTGCGGTTGCCCGGCTTCCCCCTGCCATCCCTGCGGCGGCCCCCAGGGGTGTCCCCGTCATAAAGCCGAAGGCTACCACTGCTAGCGCTAGGAGCAGCGCTCTCGTGGTTCCGTGGGCCAGTGCTGCCAACAAGTCCACCCCTGCTTCTCCTGCTCCCAGAGGGAGCGCCACCGAGGGGGGCGCCCAGGCTCGCTCCAGCTCCAGCCTTGTCGGAGATCGCTCCGAGAGCAGCGCTACCCCTACGGAGAGGAACACCACCCCCACCGCCGGTGCCGCCCCCAGCAGCGCCACGACTCGCCCCCTCACGATGACCTTGCCCGCGGGTCGATCAACGCATGCACTGCGGCAGCTGTTGTCTGCGTCGCCACGAACAGCACCCCAGATGCGATTACTGCTGCCTCTAGCACAGGAAGATCTCGGCTTGCATACGCCTCTAGGATGAGTGTTCCAAGCCCGGGCCTCTCGAATAGCCGCTCCAACACCACCGCCCCTCCCAGGAGCGCTCCGAGTTGCGTTGCTACCACCGCCACCACTGGTGCCGAGGCTGCGGGCAGTGCATGGAGGATCCATACGCGAGCCTGGGAAGCCCCCTTGGCACGGGCCACCGAGAGGAATGGGGCCTTGCCCAGCTCGAGGAGGGCGGCCCTGCCGATGCGGGCCACGTGGGCTCCCAACGGTAGCGCTAGCAGCCCAGACGCGAATAGTAGACCACCCGCCCCCGCGGAGGGGTCTCCGGGAAGCGGGACCAGCCGGAGCCGCACCGCCAGCAGGTAGGTGGCTACTGGAGCCAGTGCCAGTAGCGGCGTTGCCCCGAGGGCGATTCCAGCCAGCTCAACCCATCGACGTCCCCGCCTCAGCCAGGGACCCACCGAGAGCAGGGCTGCCCCCACTCCTCCCAGGGCCCCCAGCCCTACCGCCGCACCCGCCAGCCTTGCCGTTGGGGGGAGCGCATTCCGAACCCGGGTGAAGGCCCCGATCCCTGGCTGCCGCAGCGAAGGACCCAGATCCCCGGTCACCATGCCGCGAACGAAGATTGCGTACTGCCGAGGCAGGGGACGATCCAAGTGGAGCTTCGCCCGGAGCGCTGCTCGCTCTCGCTCCTCAGCCAGGTCCCCTAGCACCAAGGCTGCAGGATCCCCCGGGAGCAGCCGGAGCGCAAGAAACACCGCCGAGGACAGCAACCACATGGTCAGCAGCGCCATCCCTAGGCGCGAGGCGATCAGGCGTAGCGCCCCCATGTCTTAATTCATGCCTCCGGCTTCCTTGCCCCCTGCCCCCCCTTGGCCTCCTTGCTCCTCGCTGGCGCCCCCCCCACCGTCTTCGCCTCCCTGCCCCCCATCTCCTCCTTGACCCGCCGTACCACTGCCCAGCCCACTCACTGGGATATCCGAGAGCGTTGGGGGGTTGGTCGGTGCCGGTTGGCATACTGCCGGGGGGGCTTCTACCGGCGCCGGAGCCGAGTAGGCTGCCACGCAGACCCGCTTGCTCCCGTCGCCGTCGACGACCCGAGCGTTCCAACCCTGATCAAGCTGCGCACCACCAACGCACACATAGCCTGCCCGGCAGTCGTCATCCCCCTCGCAGGTTCGCATGCAAAACGTCCGCTGGAACCTCACCCAGCGCTGGGGATCCTTGCACACCGAGGCCGGCTGCTGAGAGAACGCCACGCACGAAGCCTCCTCTGCGCAGCGCCCTGGCTCGCAATTGAACACGGTGCAATATCCTCCCGGTGCCGTGGTGTCGCAGAGCCGGTCTCCCTGGGTCGAGCAATCCGTCGATAGCCCACAGGGGTCTCCGATTTTCGGCTTGCAACCCCAAGAGAGAAGGGCCACTCCGACAAAGGCAGCATATAGCCGTGCAGGAAAGGTTGACAACAAGGAACCTCTAGGCAAATGTGACGTTACGTAACCCTAGTCGAAGCCGCGTGAGTTTAGTAAGCGCGGAAACCGCAGATACCACAACCCTGCCCCGCTATGGCTACCCACATCACTGAAGACTGCATCAATTGCGGCGCCTGCGAGCCCGAGTGCCCCAACGAGGCCATCTCCGAGGGAGATGAGATCTATGTGATCGATCCCGAGCTTTGCACGGAGTGCGTCGGTTTCTACGACCATGAAGCGTGCCAGGCGGTGTGCCCGGTCGAGTGCTGCCTGCCCGATCCGAAGCACGTCGAGAGCGAGGAGGTACTCCTGGAGCGGGCCCTCCGGTTGCACCCGGATGATGCAAAGCTCAAGGAGCGGGCGGCGGCCAACAACTACCCCTCCCGGTTCCGCAAGTTAGCGGGGCCTTGGTGTTTGTTCAGGTCCGCATCGCCGGGCCTTGTGCAGCCCTTCTCGGTTTTGTGGGCTGCGGGGGAGGTGTTCCGCTGCTGCACCCGGCTCACGTGGAGCCCGAGGGGCAGGTGACCGGTGGGATTGGGCTCTCCGCTCAGTTCCTCACCGGAGAAGCAGCTCGTTCGCTCCAGCAAGCCCGGGAGAACACCTCGGAGGGGAGTGCCGTGGCAGGCTCCACCCCCGAGGAGTACCGGCGTGGAGCCTTGGCGGTGGCGGCGCTGGCACCCGGGGTGGCCCCTTGGGTGAGTGCGCGGGTGGGCCTAGGCCACGAGAGCGAGGGGGGGGTGGCTTACTCTGGGCGTGCGCTGCGGGTCGACGGGCGCTACGCACTGCGGAGCGGGTCGGGGGCTTTGTCCTTGGGCGTTGGTGGCCAAGCACTCCTTGCCCGGCGGGAGGAGAGCGGGTGGGAGGGGCTCCGAGGCGTGGAGCTGGGAGGTGTCAGCGGTTACGGGCTTGATGTACCCCTGGTGTTCGGGTGGAGGAGTGAAGCGGGGTTGTTGACCGCCTGGGTTGGGCTTCGAGGAGGCTACGAGCGGCAGTGGGGGCAGATCGGCCTTGATCCGGATGGCTCGGGGCGACAGCTAGTGAACTGGTCTGCTTCTCGGTGGTGGTGGGGCGGTCTGGTCGGCTTGCGGAGTGGGTTCCGTCGGGTATTTGTCGTCATGGAACTGGATGTTGCTTCCAGCAGCGCGAGGGCCTCCGTGGAGGATGCTCCGGTGATGCTGGAGGGAGTCACTTGGACCCCTTCGGTTGCCCTGGTGGGTAGATTTTTATCAAGGAAGCGGGAGGGGGGTGGAGGTAGCGCTGGTATCGAGGAGTTGCTGCCATTCGGCTAGGAGCAGTGCAGATGGGGTTTGTTGGGCAAGGGGAGTAAGGCGCCGGAGCAACAGTGGCGTGTGGTCGCCGGTGCGGCGGACGTCAGGGAAGGCGCGGCGAGCCTGGAGGATGTGCTCGTAAGCTTGATCGGGTTTTCCAGAGGCGAAAGCGAGCCAGGCGGCGGTGAGGTGGCGATGCTGGACTGGCTCGGCCTCATCGACTTGGGTGGTTTCGGCTTCACGGAGATGCTCTTGGGCACGCTGGAGAGAGCCTTCTGCGAGGGCGACCTGGGCCAGCAGTAGAGAGCCCTCGACACGACCCCAAGGGTCGGCGATCCGCTGGTTATAGAGGGAGAAGGTGGAAAGAGCGTGGCGGAAGGCAGCGCCGAGATCCCCTCGGCCAAGGGCGACCATGGCAGCGAGACGCTCGCTGGCCGCCTCACCCCGGGGGTTCACTAGCTCGCGAAAGCGCACCAGGGTTTCGGAGGCGATGCGATAGGCCTGATCGAGATTGCCCGCCCGCAGCTCGACGTGGCCCAGGGTGATGGCCACTTGGGCGAGG
>JANWXX010000138.1:9505-11122 GCA_025057345.1 Polyangiaceae bacterium
CTGGTAGCCAATGGCGTCAAGTTCGACGTGGGCCTGCTCCAACAGCTCGCGGGCGGAGGAGAGGCGACCTGCGGATTGCTCGACCAAGGCCAAGAGGATAAGAGCCTGGGAGAGCTGGAGCTGGTCATTCTGTTCACGGAAGATCTCCGAAGCGCCGACGAGCCACTCGCGGGCCTGGGGGTGGTTGCCCAGCAAGTAGTCGATCTCGCCAAGGAGGAGCTCGCAGGAGGCACGGCCCACCCGATCCTCCAGCATGTCGAATTTCGTCAAGGCCAGGATCGCCTCAATGCGACCGAGGGCAGGCACTCCCTGGTCGGAGGCGATGTGGGCCAGCAGCCGGAGGCAGTGCGCCTGGAGGCGCTCGTTGGTGGCCTTCTGCCGAGCAAGCTCTGCATGTTCGCGAGCGGCATCAAGGGCACCAAGAAGCCGCTCTGTCTCCCCCTTCCAGCGAAGGAAGGAGGCCTCGTGGAGACCGAGAGGGCGTCCTTCCAGTACTTCCAAGTCCTTGCTCGCACCGTAGACGTCGCGGACTCGGGACCAAGAGCGCTCGACGAAGTCAAGAATTAGCTCGGCAGCCTCCTCGTCGAGGCCGGCACGAATCAGGTTGTTAGCCCGAAGCTGAAGGATTCGGTGGCTCTGGTTGTCCGGGTGGAGGGCCAAGGCGTCGGCGGCGTAGCGGAAAACCCGGGCGGCGTCAGGAGAGCCATTGAGGCGAGCGAAAAGGTGCTCCTGGAGGAGAGCATGAGGCCAGCGCAACCGGGTATTCCGGTCGACTACCAGGAGTTCGGCTTGCTGCATGGCTCGAATGGCTTGGGCTGCGTCCATCCCGAGGAGCGAGAGCAATTGGGAGAGAGGAGCCAGGTGGAGCACCTCGCCCAGGGCTGCAGCCGCCAGTGCAGCAGGGCGGAGCGACTCGTCGATGGCGAGCATACGCTGTTCCCAAAGCTCAGCGGTGGTGCGGGCATGGGTCTGAAGTGCATCCTCGGGTACTTTATAGCGCCCCCGTACCAGCTGGAGTCTTCCGCTGCTGGCCCAGGCGTGAACCAGCTGGAGTGCGAACAGAGGGTTGCCTTCGCTGCGGGAGAGCGCCACGTTCTCGGCTTCAGGGGAGAGGTTGATCGACGCGCGGAGCATCTCCCGCATCTCTTCTTCGGTGAGGGGCGCAAGCTCCATTCGAATCATTGGTAGATGTCGGGCGAGCATCTCCAGGTTGGCTGCCCCCGCCGGGTGGCCTGCCAAGGCCTCATCTCGCACCGTGGCCACCATCAAGATCCGGAGTTGTGGTGCCTCTCTGCAGAGCTGTACCAAGCCTGCACAGGCAGATGCGGAGGCCCAGTGGAGGTCATCCAGCCACAAGCAAAGCGGGCGCCCGTCGCTGGTGATCCGCTCCAGTAGGTAGCGGATGATCACCCAGCGTAGCTCGGGCTTATCCATCAGGAATCTTTTGCCGGAAGGGCCCGGCTTATCCGGTTCGTCTGGCGTTCGAGGGCGGAGCCAGGTGGCTACTGCGGCGACCCAGGTGCGCCCCTGATCGTCGTTCTCATCGACTTCCCACTCGTTGAGAAAAGCCTGCTCGATCACGTCACGGGGCTGCTGACGCATGTTCAAGTGGTCAAT
>JANWXX010000139.1 GCA_025057345.1 Polyangiaceae bacterium
AGTTCTCCAAGCTTCCAGGGATCCAGTGGGCCGAGTACAACCCACATCTACATCGGGCGGTGATCGCCTTCGAGCCGGGTTCTTGCCGGGTAGAAGAGCTGATTCAGGTGGTGGAGCGGTGCGAGCAGGCGGTAGGAGCAGTACGCCCTTTCGAGCGCCAGGGGGCAGCCCACCCAGCAGATGAGGCTCCAGTGAGGAGGGCAGCCCTGGAGACGGGAGCTAGCGCCCTAGGGCTAGCGCTGGGGGTAGCCTTGAAACTCTCTCCGCTTCCGGGGGTAGGAGTCGGTGCTGCGCTGGCCAGCGTGATGTCAATGGTAGGGGCTATCCCGGCGCTGCGGAGGCCCTTGGACCGGGTGCTGTCCGAGGGAGGTACGGACCACTTGTTCCGGCTGTTGACCCCGGTGGCTTACGGTGCCTCCCAGCGGACTTTGTCACCGCTGGTGGAACTAGCCAATCGCCTGGGGGAGCTAGGAGAGCTTCAGGCCAGAAGGCGGGTTTGGGCTGAGCGGGAGCGAGAATTGTGCGCCCAGCCTGCAGGCTCCGAGGCACTCCTGCAGGAGACTCGCTCTTCTGGCGAGCGCACCCTGCCTCATGGTCCCATTGAGCAGTACACCACCTCCGCTTGGCAGGTAGCACTAGGTGCCTTTGGAGTGAACTTGGTAGCACGTCGAAGTGCCCGTCGCGCTCTGGCCTCACTTCTGGTGGGGATGCCACGACCTGCCCGGATGGGGCGGGAGGCATTCGCCCATCAGCTCGGTCGAGCCCTTGCGGACCAGGGAATTTTGGTACTCGACCCCGCTGCACTCCGACGTCTCGACCGGGTGGATTGCTTGGTACTCCAAGCAGATCTAATGCCTCGACAGCGCTTCGCCCTTGGTGCGATGACCGTTGCATCCGGGGTGGATGTCCAAGAGGCTCGCTTGCTTGCTCGGGCACTCTTCGTCAGCACAGAACCCCTCTTGGTGAGGCAAGGAGACGGGTGGCGACTGGGGCCGCTGCCTTTGCTAGAGCGTCACATCCCGACAGTGCTGCTAGCCAAGGCTGCGGATTTGGGCAAAAGCGGCGCCTTGGTGCTTGGGTTGGCCGATGACGAACAGGTGCGTGCCCTGGTGGAAGTACAGATTGTCCCACAAACCGGCGTGGAAGAGCTGATTCGCGCAGCGAGAGCAGCCTCCATGCGTGTTGTAGTGGCGGGAGCTCCCAAGGAGGAAGTTCCAGGCTTTGGGGCAGACGACTTGATCCCGGGAGGGCGTCGGATGAGCGAGGGGATCCGCCGGCTACAGGCAGCGGGCCATGTGGTGTGCCTGGTGGCTACTGGCGGTGGGGGGCTAGCCGTAGCCGATGTAGGGGTGGGACTGCGCAGGCAAGGTCACCCTCCCCCTTGGGGAGCTCACTTGCTCTGCGGAGAAGATTTGCTTGATGCTCGATGGGTAATCGAAGCTTGCGTAGCAGCCCGGGAGGCGAGCCGGCAAAGTGCCCGGATCGCAGCGATCTCGGCAGCACTCGGAGGCTTTGTATCCGCCAGCGGACTGATCTCCCTGAACATGGACCAGGCCATGACAGTGGTGAACGCCACGTCACTGGTAGCGATGGCCAATGGGTGGCGGATTGCCTACGGCCTAACTGCGCGGCCCCTACCAGCCCCGCGAGATCCAACCCCATGGCATGCATTGGACCCAGAGGGCGTTCTAGTGCGCCTTGCTTCCGGAGCCGCTGGGCTGACTCTGCGAGAAGCTGCCTCCCGAGCACACCCCGAGGTGCGTTCCCTAGCGCTCTTGGAGCTAGGTCGCGCAGTTGCGGACGAGGTGTTCAACCCGCTGGTACCGCTGCTGGCGGCAGGAGCAGGCATGAGCGCTTTCGTAGGCTCCTTCGCGGATGGGGGGCTGGTGGCCGGGGTAGTCGCTTTCAATGCACTGCTAGGGGGAGTACAGCGATTCCAGATGGAGCGAGCGTTGCGGTCGTTGGAGCGCCGAACACAGATCCGGGTATCGGTTCTCCGGGGAGGCAAGTGGCAGCAGATCGATGCGACGACCCTGGTCAAGGGCGATATCTTGATACTCCAAGCAGGGGATGTTGTCCCTGCGGATTGCCGGATTCTCGAGGCAGTAGCCCTGGAAGTGGATGCCTCCAGTTTGACCGGAGAGTCGCTCCCGGTGCCCCGCGGAGCAGAACCTTCATTCCACACAACGATCGCAGATCGCACCTCAATGCTCTACGAAGGATCGGTCATCGTAGCGGGGCGTGCTCGGGCTGTCGTGGTAGCCACCGGGAGCGAAACCGAGGCACATCGGACCGGAGGCCCACGGGTCGCAGTACGCCCTCGGGCAGGTGTCGAAGCGCGGCTCACGCCCCTGATGGCACTCACCGGCCCCGCTGCAGGAGTAGCAGGTCTGGGTCTGCTGATTTCCGGGCTGCTCCGAGAGCAACGCTTGGAGCAGGTGGTAAGTTCCGCAGTAAGCCTCGCAGTTGCTTCGGTTCCCGAAGGGCTCCCGGTGCTGGCTACTGCAGCACAGTTGGCGGCTGCCGAACGGCTCTCCCGCCGAGGAGTGCTGGTGCGCAATCCCCGGGCTCTGGAGGCGCTCGGGCGCATCAATACCTTGTGCATGGATAAGACCGGAACCCTGACCGAAGGCCAACTGACCTTGAGCCGGGTCTTCGATGGGATTCGAAGCGAAGAACCGGCATCCCTTTCGCCTGGACTGCGTAGTGTACTCCTCGTGGCACTCCGAGCCTCGCCGGAGAACCTCCTAGATGCCCCCAAGGCAGAAGCCATCGACGACGCATTGGCCCGGGGCGTAAGGACAGCTGGGCTCTCGCGTATATCTGCCTCGTTTCGGCGCTCCTCCGAGCTACCCTTTGACTCCCGACGGGGCCTTCACGCCACGATAGGCGAGCTGATAGGACAGGGAGGCGTCTGGACACTGGCGGTCAAGGGTGCTCCCGAGGCCATCTTGCCTCGCTGTACCCACTGGAAAATATTCGACAATACCGAAATCCATCTCCATGAGGATGCTCGGAACAAGCTCGAGGGGCACCTACATCGCTATGCCTCCCAAGGATTGCGGGTACTGGCAGTTGCAGAGCGCGCTGCCATGCCCGGTGAAGAGCTATGTGACGCAACAATCCAAGATCTGTGCTTCCGTGGGTTCCTAACCTTTAGCGATCCAGTACGTCCGACGGCAGCAGAGGCCCTCAAGACGCTCCGGAAGGCCGGCATTGACATAGTGATGATCACCGGGGACCACCCGAGCACCGCAGAGGCGGTAGCATGCCAGCTTGGCCTGCTGGAGGCGGAGGCAACCCTGACCGGCTCCGAGCTGGAACAGCTTGACGATGAAGAGCTCGCCCGACGACTGCCCCAGGTGCGGATCTTCGCCAGGGTTTCCCCGGCCCAAAAGGTCAGGGTAGTTCAGGCGCTCCAGCAAGTAGGCAAGGTGGTGGCCATGGTAGGGGACGGAGCCAACGACGCGCCGGCCATCCGGCTGGCAGATGTAGGCATCGCCCTGGGGGACAAGGCGGTCGCCGCGGCTCGCAATGCTGCTGACCTCGTGCTCACCCATGAGCGTATTGAGACGCTCTGTGATGCGGTGTTGGAAGGTCGTGCTCTATGGTCCTCCGTACGAGACGCAGCTTCTATGCTCGTTGGCGGAAACCTTGGCGAGGTCGGCTTCACTCTTCTAGGAAACTTGATCTCCGGAGCTTCGCCCCTAAACCCCAGGCAGCTCTTGCTGATCAACCTGCTCACCGATGTAGCTCCGGCGATGGCCATTGCACTCCGCCCTCCCTCGGACGCTTCCCGAAAGTTCTTGCAGCAAGGTCCAGAGGCTTCCCTCGGACCTCTGCTCTATCAAGACATCGGGCTGCGCTCAGTGACCACTGCGGCAGGAGCCGGAGCCGCGCTCCTCGCAGGCAAGCTGCTGGGTGACGACGAACAGGCTCGTACCATGGGGATGGTGGCGCTAGTGGGAACTCAGCTTGGCCAGACGCTCACCTCGGGACAGCTTGCAACCAGTGCCGTGGCTGCCAGCCTCGGCTCAGCAGCCCTGCTGGCCGCTGCGGTGCAAACCCCCCTTATCAGCCGTTTCTTCGGCTGTCGCCCTCTGGGACCGCTGGGCTGGAGCGTCGCGCTCGCCTCCTCCGCGTTGGCCACCCTGGCCTCCCAGGCCATCGACGGACCGGGGAATGAACTCCCCTGGCGTTTCGAGCGTCCCCGGGGCATTCAACCAGCGGCTCCCGCCAAGGAGGACTAAGAGCCCCCCAATGCCTCAGGAGGGCTGCTCATTTGCAGGCTTCCATCATGCCCGCCTTGCAGGCCTTCTCGCGGAACGAGGCGGCAGCCGCCTCATCCTTCGGCACACCATTCCCGCTGGAGAGCATGTCGGCAAGGTCGGAGCAACTGATGGCATCTCCTGCCTCGCAGGCTTTGTGGAACAGCTCGACAGCCTTAGCAGGCTGGTGACGCACCCCTTCACCGCTCAGGGAGAGATGGGCGAGGCTTGCACATGCAGTAACGTCTTGCTTGGAGCAAGCCAGCTCGAAGTATTGGGCAGCCATGGCCTCGTCCTTCGCGGTTTTGGTGCCATACTGGTACATCTGCCCCAGCCCATGACAGGCAGAGGCATCGCCATTATCGCAGGCTTTCTTGCAAGCATCCAAGGAGCCCTTGAACCAGACGGCGGCAGCAGCACGAGCAGCCTCAGGTCCGGTTTTCTTCTTGCCACCCTGGAGAGCACCTAGGCCAAACCCTCCTCCGAGCGCTAGAAGGATGAGAAGAGCGATAACAGCAATGGCAGGCTTCGGGTTCTCGGCAATCACCCGGACCATCGGAGGCAAGGGCGGGGGTTTGGCCCTTGTGCGAGGAACATCCTCGGACTCGACCACCTCGGCGGCAAGTCCGCTCACCTCCGAGAGGAGATCTGCAGCACCTTCCCGGGCTTCGTTGGCACTAGGGAAGCGTTGAGCAGGATCAAGATGGAGGCAACGGGCAAACCAGGCATCGAAAGCCTGGGGTAGGGGCGGGGCGCCAAGGGACCGAGCCCGAACAGAGGCGGGTTCAACGACGCCCTTGCGAATCTCCGCTTCCAGGGCAGCTCGCTCGGTAGCCTGAAAGTAAGGTTTTCCGGTAAGGAGCAGGAAGGCAAGGAGCCCCAAAGCCCAAACGTCGGTGGCCGGAGTCAGGACGCCACCGTCCAGGGCTTCAGGGGCAGCCCAAGCGAGGCGGTCTTCGAAGGAGATGGCCTTCATCTGAGCCAAGGGAGGGAGACCAAAATCAAGGAGTTCAACACGGAAGCCCTGGGGCACCTCCGAAGAGGTCGCCAGGAAGATCGATGCCCCGTTGAGCCCCCCATGACAGGCCCCCACTTGGTGAACCGAAGCCAGCCCCCGGAGCACTTGCGAAAGCAGCTCGTCCCAGTCGGGCAGAGGAAAGGAAGTAGCCTTGCGGATCCGCTGGTCCAGATTCTCCCCTTCAAGCAGTTCGGTAGCTACCCAAGGCAACCCGCTCGCCTCATCGATACCCACTCCCCGCACGTCGAGCACATGCATCGTCTTGACCTTGCCTCCGATCCGAGCGCCCTCCAAGAACATCCGTCGGGCCTCCTCGTCGGGGAGCAGTGCAGGCGAGAGTACCTTGAGGGCAACCTCGCGCCCGGTGCTCTTCTGCTCCGCTACGTAGACTGCGCGATCTTCCGCCTCGAAGATCCGAGTCTTGATCAAGAATTCACCAGCGAAAGTCGACCCTTCTGGAAGGCGCAGCAAAGCAGCCATGGGGCCACGACGGTACCAGGGAGCCACAGCCAAGGACAACCCCCACCCCCGCGCGAAGACACCTCCCAGACATACGCAGCCTTCTGGTAACAAGGGAGGAATGTTCGAAGCTGCAGAACTCGGCCACAAGATCGACAAAAAACGCTACGAACAGGAGGTTCCTCCTCTGCGGGCAGCCCTCTTGGATGCCCAGTATGAAATGTTGGAGAGGAAAAAATTTCCTCTTATCATTCTGATCAGCGGCGTCGACGGAGCTGGCAAGGGCGAAACCGTCAACCTCCTCAATGAGTGGATGGACCCCCGCCACGTCCAGGTCCACGCCATGGGGAAGCCTACCGACGAGGAGGATGATCGACCCCGGATGTGGCGCTTCTGGCGTGCCCTCCCTCCCCGAGGCAAAACCGGCATCTTCTTTGGCTCCTGGTACACGGATCCCATCGTCCATCGAGTCCTGAACCTGAGTGACGATCGCACCCTGGACCATCAGATCGGAGAGATTCTTCGTTTCGAGCGCATGCTCCATGACGAGGGTGTATTGGTGCTCAAGTTCTGGTTCCACTTGGGGAAAAAGGTTCAGAAGAAGCGTCTAAAAACCCTAGAGAAAGACCCTCGCACCCGCTGGCGTGTCACCCCACAGGACTGGAAGAACTTCGAGCGCTACGACGACTTTCGCACCATCAGCGAACGTGTCCTGCGGGAAACCAGCACCGGTGCAGCCCCCTGGCAGGTGGTGGAAGGACTTGATGCAAACTACCGAAACCTCACGGTAGGCAATGCCATCCTTAGCGCCCTCCGCCGTCGCTTCGCCGAGGAAGATCGCCCTCCTGCTGAGCGCCGTCGCTCCACGGCTGCCCCGGCTCCCCTCACTCCTTCCATTGATCAGGTTCACCTCCTCGACAAGCTCGACCTTTCCCGCAAGCTCGACAAGGATACCTACGAAACCAAGCTTGAGGAGCAGCAGGGCCGCCTCAATCTGCTAACTCGCCACAAGAACTTCCGGAAACGAGCTCTGATCTGCGTGTTCGAAGGGGCTGATGCCGCTGGCAAAGGCGGCAGCATCCGTCGTATCACGGCTGCTCTCGATGCACGCTTCTATAAGGTCATCCCTATCGCCGCCCCCACCGAGGAGGAGAAGGCCCAGCCCTATCTCTGGCGATTTTGGCGCCACATCCCAGGCCACGGAAATGTACTTATCTTCGACCGCTCCTGGTACGGTCGCGTCCTCGTCGAGCGAGTCGAGGGTTTCTGCGCCGAGGAAGACTGGATGCGCGCCTACGGCGAAATCAATGACTTCGAAGAGCAGCTCACCCAAGCTAATATGATCGTCGCCAAATTCTGGCTCCAGATCTCCAAGGAGGAGCAGCTTGCTCGCTTCGAAGAGCGGCAGGCCATCGATTTCAAGCGCTTCAAGATTACCGAGGAGGACTGGCGCAACCGAGAGAAATGGGATCTATACCAGATCGCCGCCAGTGACATGATCGAGCGCACGAACACTAAGCATGCCCCTTGGACCCTTGTAGAGGCCAACGACAAGCGCTTCACTCGCATCAAGATCCTCGACACCCTCTGCGATCGCCTGGAGAAAGCCCTCTAACCCCCGCGCCTCCAACCGCACCTCCACCCGGGTGGAAAACGTGGCCACCTGACCCGGTTTCCAGGGAGTACGCTGCCCTGCAAGGAGCCGTCTCCCCTCCAGAAAGGTTCCATTGGTAGACCCTTGGTCCACCAAGAAAACCTCTCCCTCGTTGCTAACCTCTACCGTCGCGTGGCGGCTGCTCACTTCGTTCACATCCAAACGAAGATCGCTGCCAGGGGAGGCCCCGATCACCATGCCTCCCCGCACACGAGTAGAAGCCCCTTCTCCAGCAGGAGAGCGGGTCACCACCAGCCACAGCACAGGCCCCCGGGAAGCCTCCGGGGGGCTTGAGGGCAGCGAAGCTCCCCTCGGATTCACCCAGGGCGCCGCCGATGGCAGCGCCATGGCCGGAGGAAGCGACGGAGCAGCCAACTTAGGGGTAGGGAGAGGGGCTGGTCCCCGCCTGGAGCGACCTCGTACCGCAAACGCCAGTAGCACTGCAACGACCCCCAGAGTTCCTAGCCCTACCATCAGCACCCAAGGAGAGCGTGGAGCTGACGAAGGAGCATCCACCCCCTGGGATGGAACCCGGGGAGCTGGAGGAACGCTGGCGGAAGGTACAGGCTGAAGGCAAGGGCGTGAAGCTATACCGCCTGCCTGCTGGCTGAAGGTGACCCACCTGGTCGAAGCCACCACCGAGCCAGCCCTCAGTACCTCCACCAGAATCTGATCTTCCCGCAGAGGCGGTATCGGAGGTACGTCGCAGAACTCGACAGAGAGCCGCATCACCCCACGAGAGGATCGGGCAACCCCTTCCAAAGCTACACCGGAGGAGGTGCGATCCATGACCTCCACGTTGAAGCCCCCAGTTTCCTCGGCTAGCCGCTTGAGGTCATCACGACGTTGAGCCAACGTCATCCCCTGGGCGGTGCCTAGAACCACCGCGTGAACTCGCACTCCCCGCTGCCGTGCCTCCGCAATGATCTGCGCTGCGGTATACACGCTGGATTCCTCCCCCGCATCGGTGAACACCACCACCTGCCGCACCCCCCGGGGCATCGGTAGCCGCTGGCTTGCCAGAGCTACAGACTCAAGGATACTCGCTTTCAACCTCGTCTGGAACTGAACAGGAGACCTGGCAACGTCGGCAAGCAATAGCTGAGCATCCCCAGGAGAGGGTGCATCCCGTGGCTCACCCAAAGTTGTTCCGAAGGAGAGCACCGTGAAGGAAGCTCGTGGAGGAGAGGCACCAAGAAACTTCTGGGCTAGCGCCAGGGCGTCATTAAGGTACGGGCGGAACGAGGCGGACTGGTCAAAGGCCAATACGGTGTGGACACCCTCCACGTTCACATCAAGGGCACTGGCCTGGAGTACCCTCCCCTGCCCTGCCCGTAGCAGCACCCGGAAACGCTCCCGCGAGGGAGTCTTCATCAGCTCCTCCCGCAGTGCGTTGTCCCTTAGTTCGATGTGGAGTTCTGCTCGACCTTCTCGCCCTGGGGTCAGAGCCGCTAGGGCAGCGCCCTGATCCGCCCTGGCCAAGCCGCTTCCGAGGAGGATCGCGAGGAAGGTACCGACCCGTCGTTCCATTCAGAGCCCGTCGATCAGTCTCTTCGGAAGGAAGACAAAGATCAATCGGAGCCCCCCTACCTGGATCACCGAGGACGAGGAGAGCTTGACCTCAGAGCTTCGTACTGGGCGTCCATCCACGATACTGCCGTTGGTGGAGATATCGAGGAAGGAAGCGTCCTCGTCCCGGATAAAGAGAAAGGCGTGCTGTTTGGAGGTCCGATCATCCTCCAAAACTACATCACACACCGCCGGATCTCGCCCGAGCACATTCTTACCGTCTCGGAGCGTATGAATGAACCCTGGATGGCCCTTGGCTCGGTACTCAAAGAGCGCCCCCCGTAGCTGCGGTGCTCCCACCTCAGGGCTCTGGGCTAGGCGTGTCGGCTCAATCTGCCCCACTGCAGGTCTGTGAGCCAGGATCGACGGTGGAAGCCCCCCCGCCATCGACACGGAGGAAGACACCGGAGAGGCCAACATCCCCGGGAAAGCAGAGAGGGGCGCGGGGGGAGTCGGAGCCACTGCCGACGTCGGAGCAGATGGCAGCACCGGCGCCGGCTCAGCCACTGTACGTCGCCCCTCGACTGGGAGTGTCCCTGCCGGAAGTGATGCCCCCGGAGGGGGCAGGGACGAGGGGACGAAGGGTGCAGGGGGGGGAACCCGAGGCACCGGTGCCCCGATCGAGCAGACTGTAGGCGAGGAACCTGCCGGGGGAACGAATGCGGAGGCTGCCGGCTCCGTGGCAGCAACGGCCGATGCGGGAGGGGGCACTGGGGCGAAAGGGAGGAACGGAGTCGGCTCGAACGAGGTGACCCGACGACCGGGATGGACAGGGGAGGCTCCTCCCGCCGACGAGAGCGC
This sequence comes from Polyangiaceae bacterium, assembly GCA_025057345.1. Lineage (GTDB taxonomy): Bacteria > Myxococcota_A > Polyangia > Polyangiales > Polyangiaceae > JANWXX01. The sequence continues at coordinate 9,770 of JANWXX010000139.1, forward strand.
TGCACCGCAAGCCTCGCAGCGAGGCGCATGGTGGGGATTCTCGTGTTCGCACGTGGGACAGCGCATCGGAGCACTTCGTTGTACCAGGCATTCGCCCAAGGCGCGAGGTGACAGGCGTCCCGAGGCTCTTGCCGCAGAGCAAGCCGGCTAGCAATCCTCCTTCATTTCTGGGAGGGGAGCGCGTAGCGTCGCCTCACAATGCAGACGACGAAAGACGAAAGCCCCGGCGGTAATGAGGGGGCCCAAGAGCACCCCCAGGGGCTCTATGTCCTGTTCGGCGCCGAGGCCTGGGAGCGTTTCTCTTACTACGGGATGCGAGCGCTGCTGGTGCTTTACATGACCAAACACCTGAAGTTCGATCGCTCCGAGGCCCTGGGGATCTACGCCATGTACACCGGCCTGGTGTACCTAACCCCCATCGCCGGGGGGGCTCTAGCAGACGCGATTCTGGGGAGACGCAAGGCAGTGTTGATCGGGGGCCTGCTGATGGCCTTGGGGCATTTGGCGATGGCCTTCGAGTCGCTTCTCTTCTATGCCCTGGGGCTCCTTATCGTCGGCAACGGCTTCTTCAAACCCAACATCTCGACTATCGTCGGAGGTCTCTATGAGGAAAACGACCCTCGCCGCGATGGAGGGTTCACCATCTTTTACATGGGCATCAACCTTGGTGCCTTCTTCTCTCCCATCGTGTGCGGCTTCCTCGGAGAAAAAATCGGCTGGCATTACGGCTTTTCCGCGGCTGCAGTAGGGATGCTTGCAGGCCTTGGAGTCTTGATCCTCTGGCAAAAGCTCCTAGGGAACGTGGGTCTTCCCCCCCGCCCGAAGGCCAAGACACCCGGGGAAGAATCCTCGGATGCCCCTGCAATCACCCTCCTCAGGGAGAAGGATTACCTGGACGTGATGCTCTGGGTAGCCGGCGGCGTCGGGGTGGTGGTGGGCGCGCTGTTCCTCTGGAAGTTGGTCGGCCCCGTCTGGGCCGGCCTCAAAGGAGGTCCCCGGGCCGCCCTGGGGCTCACCTTGGTGGGAGCGGTCCTTGCACGGCTCTTCCAGGGTTCCACTCCTGAGGAGGTGCAGCGCCTCCTTGTGGTCATCGTGCTCTGTCTTTTCAACATCTTCTTCTGGATGGGTTTCGAGCAGGCAGGGGGCACAATGACGCTCTTCGCAGATAAGCAGACCAACCGGGATCTGGGCTGGGGGGCGATGGCGCTCATCGTGATCACCATCCTGGCGGCAGCGGCGAACATTTGGTCCTCCACCCGGGAGCAGAAGCATGCTCAAGGGTTCTGGCTAGGCGTCTCCGGCCTGTTCGTCGTGGCGGCCGCGCTGGTAGCAGGCCCTGGGATCCTC
>JANWXX010000013.1 GCA_025057345.1 Polyangiaceae bacterium
GGCTTTTGGAGCGTTGCCGCCTGGTAGCCTCCCTCGGTTTGGGTCGCAACACCTTCCGCCCCCATACGGACCAGAAAGCCTGCGTGCTTATCGGAGTAAAGCGCTTTCGTATCGTTCGGCACTTTGATAGTGAGGAAGTTCTCTTCTTCATCAGTGATCGCGATGGGAAGGATGCCCGAGGACGGCTCCTGTTCCGTACAGATGAGCAGCGCATCGACCACGATCTGCCTGAGGCTACACCTCTTGTCCGTGCTCATTTCGAGCGCCTGGTGCAGGAGGTGTGACCATGGGGGTTCACGTGGTCAAGCGGGCTTGCGAGCTAGGCGACGACCTTGTGCTTGCCCCAGAGCGATTCGATCCAAGACGACGAGCAGACCGATCTTCGGGGAAGACCCTCGCAGAGCTAGCAGAGATCCTCGGAGAGAATACATCAGTACGCTCCTTCGATCCGGAGCGTCCTGTCCTTGTCCTAAATACGACCCATGCCTACGAGGGCTTCGTCATCTTGCGGCACGCACCTACCTCCCCCGAGCGTATTGGTAGCCCCAAGCGAAGGCTTCTTCCCGGTGATGTCATCGTCTCTCGCCTCCGCCCTTACCTCCGTCAGATCGCTTTCATTGATGAGGCCCTTTTTCATAAAGTTCCTGGAGGAAACGACGTATGCGCTAGTGCAGAGTTCTTCGTACTCCGTGGGCGCCGGGGCTTCGATGCTGTAGCTCTCATCCCGTTCCTCCTCTCCGAACCCATACAAGCTGTCCTTGCAGCAGGTCAGGAAGGAGGACACCATCCTCGCTTCTCTCGGGAGCTCCTTGCCTCGCTCCGAATCCCTGCTTTTGTTCTGGAGAACGCTATCGACTATGCCCGGAAAGTGCGGGAGCTCGCTGCAGGGGTTCGTCAATCCCTCTCGGGGTGCCAGGCCCTGGTAGCAGAGCTGCAGGAGAGGATGGCGGAAGATCCCTGAATACCGACCTTTCATCGACAAGGACGGTGCTCTTTCTTCAGCTCGAAATTCAAGGAATCGTTCTTCTTTACCGCAGTAACCAGGGAAACCTCCTCCCCCTCCGGTTTCTGTGCTCCGCAGCTCCCCTCGTAGACGACGCCCAGCTCTGCCACTATCTTGAGCCCCCCGGGGGAAAGTCGTGCCACTTGCAGGCTCGTCGTGGTGATCCCCTGATTGGTTCCGCCAAGTTCCACGAGCAGTTCGTGAAGACCGTCTCCATCCAGATCTCCGGCTCCTGCAAGCCTCCCTCGTAGTTCCATATCGTAGAGGATCTGATCCTCGGACCACAGAACGAGTCGGCTCGTCCCCCAGTCTTCCGCATGAGTTGCTCCACATTCCCCCACTCGGACCCCGAGGGCTACCTCCCGGGCACCCACCCGAGAGAATGACCCCTCGACGTGGTGGGTGACCCGAGGGACAACCCACCCCTTTGCTCTGGCTTGCTCCAAGGTTCCGGGGGTTTCGGGGCAGTGATCCGCACTCGAGAGCGACCGAGGAAATAGCCGGGTGAGTACTGCCGAGGCGAGGGCAGGCGGGGCAGCATGCTTGGCCGCGAGCGATGCTGGAACACCATCCCAAGAGAAGATCTCGAGGCTACGGACCAGTGCTTCAGCAGTGGCTGCAGGAGGGGGGGGGTCGAACCTCTCCGTGGCCGAGGGCTTCCGAGAGCACCCGAGTGTCATCACAGCCATCGCTGCCAGTGTGATTGCAATTCTAGGCTCAAGGGTCATCGAGAGTACCTAAGTGATGGCAAAATCAGGCATCCTCCGCAGGTTCATCAATCAGGGACGGGAGCAAAGAGGGAATGAAGATACGAAAGAAGGCTGGAATCACAAAGAGGGTGAGCAAGGTCGAGCAAGAGAGCCCCCAGATGATCACGGTCGCTAGGGGACGCTGCACATCGGAGCCGAGCCCCGTCGCCAGGGAGGCGGGGAGCAACCCGAGGATACCTACCGAGGAAGTCATCAATCCTGGGCGGAATCGGTCAAGTCGTCCTTTGACGATGGCTTCATCGACCCCGACGCCCTGCCGCAGGTAGGCCAGCACGTTGCGGATCATCAGGATTCCGTCCATCAAAGACAAGGCAAACACGGTAGCAAAGCCCACCACCGTAGAGACATTGACGTGCATGTCTCGGAAGAAAAGGGCAAAGGTAGCACCGACGAAGGCGAACGGGATGGGAATGAGCAGGATCGATGCCACCTTGAAGGAGCGGAAGGAGAGCATCAGAAAGACAAAAATCGTCCCCAGGGTGATGGGGAGCAGGATGGCAAAATGGTGCCGGGCGCGGGCCAGGTTCTCAAACATCCCGAGCCAAGCGACACGGTAGCCTGGAGGCAGCCTTATCAGGGACTGGAACTTCTCCTGAGCTTCCCGGACAAAACCTCCCTGGTCTCTATCGACAATATCCGCACGAACCGTGATTCTACGACGCCCATTCTCCCGAGCGATGATGGTCTGCCCATCGATCACCTCAATGCGGGCGACTTGGGCTAGCGGGATGGCCACGCCCTCACTGGTGTACACAGGGAGGCGCCCAATTGCTTCGAGGGAGGAGGTCGTACTTCGGTCAAATTTCACGGTAATATCGAAGCGTCGCTCCCCTTCGTAGATCTCTCCTACAGGTTCTCCTCCCAGGGCGGTGTTGATCATTCGGGTGACATCCTCCACGCGGACGTTATAGCGAGCAGCTAGAGCGCGGTCCGGCTGGATGACGAGCTGGGGTTGGGGCCCCTCCTGCTCAATGTTGACATCTGTGGCCCCCGGGATTGTCCGCAAGAGATTTCGCGTTGCTACTGCAAGCTCCCGGAGAACATCCATGTTGTCTCCCGAAAGCTCGATTGCAAGATTGGCCGATGTTCCGTTGGTATCCTCAGTTACGCTATCGATGATGGGTTGGGTAAAGTTGAACCGGAGTGTAGGGAACTCAGCGCGGAACCTAGCGCCTAGCGCAGCAACTAGCTCCTGCTTGTTGCGGAACCGCTGCCATTGCTCCTTAGGCTTCGGACCGATCATGATCTCCATACGACTTGGCGGAAAGGGGTCTGTTCCGCTGTCATTGCGCCCGGCTTGGACGGTGATGAACTCGATCTCGGGGAACTCCAGGGCGATGGCGCGCAATTGTCGACCGTAAGCGGAGGTTTGGGGAAGGGAAGTTCCCTCTGGACAGTTGGCGCGGACCCAGATCACCCCTTCATCCATGTGGGGGAGGAACTCGGTCCCCAAGCGTGGCACGACGAGAGTTACGCAGAGGAGGAAGAGTCCTGCAGCGAAGGCCGCTGCCTGCCACCGGAGCCGGAGGATTGCGTACAGCATGCGCTCATAGCGGGGCAGGAACCAGCGGAGCAGAGGGTTCTCCCACTCGCCTTCTCCGTGGCGAAATACGAAGGTTGCCAGGATCGGTACTCCCAGCAAAGCGAAGATCAGAGCTCCTCCGAGAGCGAAGATGATGGTGATGGCCATGGGGCGGAAGAGGAGGCCCTCGATGCTAGAGAGGGTTAGCAGGGGGAGGTACGCCGCGATGACTAGGAAGATGGAGAGGAACAGGGGGCCCTCCACCTCTAGTGCGGCCTCTCGGATGCTGGCATGGACCTGCGCTCGGGAAATGGGCCTGGGGAGTGCACCCACCCTCCGGGAAATGTTCTCCGCCATGATGACCGCACCATCCACGATGATGCCGAAATCAATGGCGCCCAGGGAGAGGATCCCCACCGAGATGCCGGATAGGCGCATCAATCCGAGGGCTACCAGCAGGGAGAAAGGGATGGTCAGTGCCACGAGGAGCGCCACCTGAGGCCGCCCCAGAAAGAAGAGCAGGACTGCCAGCACAAGGCTAATCCCCAAGGCTACGCTGTGGGTTACCGTGTGAAGTGTGCTGCGTACCAGGAAGGTGCGATCATAGAAGGGTCGAATCTGGATACCACTGGGGAGCCCCGCCTGGTTAAGTTCGTCCACCGCCTCATTGATCTTTGCCAGCACCGCCGAGGGGTCTTCCCCCTTTCGCATCAGTACGATCCCCTCAACCCCTTCATCCACCCGGTCTTTGCTAAAGATTCCGGAGGGGATGGGGTGATCCAAGCGTACCGTCGCCACGTCCTTCACGTAGATGGGGGTACCGCCGATAGATTTGATAAAGACGTTCTCCAGCTCCTCGATGGACTGGAGCGAACCCTTCCCTCGTACCACGAAGGACATGCTCCCCCGAGGAATTACGCTCCCTCCAGCGCTGGCGTTGTTGGTTTCAATGGCTGCTACTACATCCCCCACGGAGAGGCCGTAGCGGAGAAGCTGCGTCGGTTGAAAGAGGATCGAGTACTCCTTGGCGAGGCCCCCGAAGTTGGAAACCTCCGCCACTCCGGGAACTCGGAGGAGTCGAGGGATTACGACCCAGTCATTGGCTGTACGCAGATCCATCAAGTCCGATGTTCCGTCGGAAACAAGCTCGTAGCGGAATACCTCACCGTAGGCGGTGGCTAGGGGGCCCATCTCCGGCTGCGCCGTTGGGGGGAGGCTCAATCCAGTGAGCTTCTCTTGCACCCGCTGGCGGGCCCAGTAGTTCTCCGTCCCCTCCTCGAAAATCATTTGGACTACAGAGAGGCCGAAGATGGTACGAGAGCGAATGGTTTCTACCCGAGGCACGTTCCGCATGGCGATCTCGATGGGAATCGTCACCTGGCGCTCAACCTCCTCCGGGGCCCTGCCAGGGTACGTCGTGATCACCTGAACCATTTGTGCCGAGATGTCCGGATAGGTTTCCACCCGTTGTCCCAGGGCTGCCACGAATCCTAGGGCTGAGATGATCAGCAGTACTCCTAGAACCTGGAGCCTCCAGCGAAGCGCCAGCTGGATAAGCCAGGCGATCATCGCGGGGCTCCCTCCTTCTGCAGCGCTTCGATCACCATGTGCTTGAGGAGGATGGCTCCCTTGCCGAGCACCTCATCTCCGGGCTGGATGCCCCGGAGCACCTCAATCTCTTCCCCGCGGGTTTCCCCCAGGGTGACCTCGGTAACGAGCCACTCTCCAGCACCTACCTTCTTGAGTACGTAATCTGACCGGCCGATGTGGAGTACGCTATCGGAGGTGATCAGGACCGCTTCGCGTGGGTCCGTACCCAGCCCCACGTCTGCGAACATGCCTGGCTTCAGCTTGCCTTCCCTGTCCTCCAGCGCCACGAGCACCCGTAGGGTACGTTGCTCCCGGGATACCGTTGGGGAGATCCGGCTCACCTTTCCCCGGAATCCTGCCCCGGGGAGCCCGTAAAAGCGAGCCGTGCAGGATTGCCCCTCCCGGGCCCGATCCAGCCTAGACTCGGGAACTTCCGCCACCAAGAGTGCTTGCCCCGCGCTTGTCGTTCGCAGAAGTTGTGGGTCGAGGCCTGCCTGTTGAAGCTGTCGTTCCAGAGCGCCCTGCGTTCGCTCTGCATTCCGTACCGCAATCTGGGCCTCGTGGATCTCCTTCTGTCCTTCCAGCCGGAGCTGGACCAAATTAGCCTCCTCCAAAGCCAGATCCTTGGGAGCATCGGAGCCTGCTTCCACCAGCTTTCTCAGCCGCTCGACCACCTTGGTTTGGGTGTTGACCCGGGTTTCGTGCAGTGCCCGAGTGGTGGCAAGTTGCTTCCGAGTGAATGCCACGTCCGTCCCGGATTTGGCCCACTCGGCATAGGCCATCAGTAGCTCAGGGCTAGCGAATTGCCAGCGCTCCTCCGAGAGCTTGCCTTCCCGAGGAAGGCTAGCAATCACCGCTCCTGAAACCTCCAGTACCGGTGCCTCTGTGCGCTCTACTCGAACGACCCCCGTATGGAGCTTCTTCATCAAGGGGGCCTCTGGAGCTATGAGCAAGCGCCGTGGTCCCGGGATCTGGACCCCTCCCATCACGTTCTCCAGGGAAGGTGCCTTGGCCATTCTCGGAGGCTTGGAGCTCACCAAAAAGAACGCCAGCCCCCCTAGCAGAGCCGCAGTAACCCCCCAGGCTCCCAGCGTCTCTACCCAGGAAGGTCCAGTACTCTTTGTCTCCCGTGGTTCTCTCATGGCAAGACCCGCTTCCCCACGGCAGCGTTGAGGAGGTGCAGGGCGCGCCAGTAATTCGCCCGGGCCTCAATGATGAGCCGTACGGTCTGCCGGTAAGCTTCCTGGGCATCCAGCACCTCGATCAGGGTTCGGCCGCCGAGCTTGTACGACTCTTGGATCTTGTCCCGAGCATTGCTTGCAGCACGTAGCGTCTCTACGTCGTCGCTGGTCATCAGGGTGTATGCCAGGGAATATTCCTGATGTGCTTGGGCAATTTCTGCATAGGCTTCCAGGATGGTCGCCGCTAGCTCGGCCTCGGACTGACGGCGTACAGCCTCGGCACGGGCCACACCCCCTTGGTTCCGGTCGAAGATGGGCAGCGTGGTTTCCAATGCGACCCCCCAGGCGCTTACATCAGGCATTCCAATGGCACGGGCCTGGAACTGGCGCGTAACCCCGGCAGAAACTGTCAGCTCTGGGTAACCCCGCGCGCGCTCGGTGCTTAGATCCATCTGAGCTTTGCGGATCTTGCGCCGAGCTGCCAGCAGATCCGGGCGCGACTCCTCTGCTTGAGCGAGAAGCACCTCCAAGGGTGGAGGGGCCCTGGGATCCGGGCACTCCAAGGAACCCCGTACCGCGCCACTTCCCTGACTTCCGGTACGTGCTGCGAGTGCTGTACGCGCCTTGATCAGCTCGGTTTCTGCACGGAGCAACTCCCGGTGTGTGGAAAGGACCGCAAGCTTGACCCTGTCCTGCTCAATGCTTCCGACGCTCCCTAGGGTAACCCGCTGCTCGGTGATCTTTTCCAGCTTCTTGACCTGTTCATGAGCCTCCTGGCATAGCGCGGCCACCGCCTCTGCCTGCAAGACATCGTAGAAGGCTAGCACCGCCTCCTTGACTCGCTGTCGTACTACCTCTGCGTACTCCGCTGCCGCAACGTCGATGGCCTGCTGCGCGCTCTCCAGGGCACTACTCCGCTTGCCAAAGAGGATCGTGTCCAAAGTATAGCTCACGCCTATATCAAGCTGAGGCGGGCCCCCTTGAAGCTCCGGAGTGAAGGGTTTCCCCGGAAAAGGCATGAGGGTCTGGCTGATGGACAGTCCAGGGTTTGGAAGCACCGCTGCAGCCTGATATTCCGCCTGGGCTACCTCCACCTCCGCCAGTGCTGCCTTGATCCTCGGATCGCGGGCGACGCTCCGCCGGATCACTTCTCCCAGCCCCATGGCCTGTCCTGTGGCCTCGCTCTCCGAACTGCTTGCCCCGAACCCATGGGTCGGCAAGTAAGGTGCTGGAGTTCCCGAGGGAGCATAATCAGGAAGGTAGGCAGGGGAGCGAGCCCCGGGGGTCATACAACCAACGAGCAAGCACAGGGCAAGATGAGGGATCGTGGGCCACTCATTTCGTGAACCAAGATGCATGGAGAACCACCGTGGATGAGATTCTGGGGAACTCAGGTCGAGAAAGACCGCAGCCGGATGGCAACCCTCGTACCATGCCCTTCTGGCCTTGCCTCACACCAGATGCTTCCTCCGTGCAGCTCTACGATCTCTTTGCACAGGTAGAGCCCTATGCCGGTCCCTCCCGGGCTATCTTCGCTCCCGGGACGGTGATGCTCCACACGGAAGAACTTATCGAAGACGCGCGTCCGAAACTCGGGAGGGATCCCCTGCCCTGTGTCCGTTACGGCAATTTGCAGGATCTCCTCTGAGGTCTCTCCAGCGTCTGGCCTGGACAGCCCTGCACGTAGCTCGATGTGGCCCCCTTGGGGGGTGTACTTGGCGGCGTTGCTAAGGAGGTTGTCGAGCACCACCCGCAAGCGGGAGCGATCCCCCCGGGCCGGAGGGAGCCCTGGTTCGATAGCGAGCTTGAGTTCCACGCCGGCCTCCTGGAGCCTTGGACGCCAGCGTTCTGCGACGGACAGCAGGAGCGTCTCTAGGGCCACCGGCTCCAGAACCAGCCGTAGCCTTCCGGCTTCCATGCGGGTCATGTCCAACAGTACATCCACGGTATCTCTTAGCTGCTCCACGCCCCCGAGGGCGGCGTTCACAAGCTCTTGGAGCCTTGGGGGGAGTTCTTGTCCCGCCTCCGCCAGCATACGGAGGGACATCTGGAGGGTGGTGACCGGTGTTCTCAATTCGTGGGATACCACGGCGAGCAGCTCGCTACGCTGCTCATCCAGGTGTTGAAGATCGGCGAAGCGATCGGACATCCTCCGGAGGAGCTCCTCCATCCTAAGGAGCTCATCTTCGACCAGAGGTGGGGTGTCGGTACCGGCTTCCTGGAGTAGTGCTTCTCCCTGCCGTCGGAGCCTTCGTAGCGGTAGCAAGACCTGCGAGGCGAGGCGGGCCCCCAGGATAACTGCCAGGGCCAGAGCGACGGCGCTGGAGGGAAGCATCCACCGCCGGAGCCTTGCGACCTCGTTTCGGATGATGGCGGCAGTGGCCCGCATCTCCTCCACATGTCGCTCCCGCACTTGGGCGACCAGGGTTACCGCCAGCCGGAGTCGTGGGTTGGTTTCCTGGTGGTAGCGGGCTAGCGAGCCACCTTGGGAGAGCAGCCGGTCCACGGAGTCACGGTACTCGGTCATGGCCGCCTCGACTCCTGCTGCTGAGCGCTTCTCCTCCTCGCTAGTTAGCAATTTCTGGAGCTGAGCTCTTGCCTGATCGCTCGTGTGGCGTGCAGTCTCCAAGGGGAGTCGGCTCACCTGGGGGTGGTCCATCAGCATCAGCAGCGCGTCGTCCTCTCGCTCCAGGGCGGACGTCAGCGCACTAGCCGTGGCAATGGTGTCCTCGCTTTCACGCTCCTGCCCCTGGAGTTCCCAAGAGAGCCCCGAGAGGGCGAGGAAGGTCCAGAGAAACGAAGCCAGAACGAGGACCGTCCAGGCTATAGTGATGGCCGTCAGCTTACTCCGGAGGCCAGAGCGAGGTGTGCTGCTCATGCAAGCCCGTAGCGTTTCCGCTTGCGCTGGAGCGTGGTAGCGTCGATCCCAAGGATTCGTGCTGCGGACTCCAGCGATGGCGTTCGGGTAATGACCTGGGCGATGTGCTCTCGCTCTAGCTCCTCAAGACTTACCGGATGTCCCACCTGTACCCTTGCTCCCGAGGGCTCCTGAAGCCCGAGATCCACCGCTTGAATCTCGTCTCCAGGGGCCAAGATAGTCGCTCGTTCAATGCTGTTCCGAAGCTCTCTCAGATTCCCGGGCCAGCGGTGGGCAGCCATGGCCTCCAGGGCTTGAGGGGCGAAGCGCAGCCCTGGTCGCCCCTGTTTCCCGGCGAAAAAGCGCAGATAGTGCTGCGCTAGCCCCGGGATGTCCTCCTTTCGATCGCGCAGCGCAGGCAGGGTCAACGAGAGCACGTCTAGACGGAACCGCAGATCTTCACGAAACCGTCCCTCCTCGACAAGTGCCTCAATGGGTCGGTTGGTGGCAGCGATGATCCTCACGTCCGCTTTGCGCTCCCGGGCCTCTCCCATCCGCTCGTAGGTTTGGTCCTGGAGAAAGCGCAGCAGCCGCGCCTGAGCATCCAGGGAAAGATCCCCCACCTCGTCCAAGAAGAGGGTACCTCCTTGAGCTTCCTGCACCTTGCCTACGGTGTCGGATACTGCTCCAGTGAAAGCACCTTTTCGATGGCCGAAGAGGGTGCTGCTCATGAGTTCGGACGAGAGGGCTGGGCAGTTCACGGTGACAAATGGGCCGTCTCGTCGTGGACTCTGATCCCGGATCCATCTCGCCAGCACATTCTTCCCGGTGCCGCTCTCGCCTCGGAGGAGCACCACCGCATCGGAATTCGCTGCTCTTCGTGCTGTTTCTAGGAAGGAGAGAAACTCCCGGTTCTGTGAGTCGAACCAGGCATGCGCATCGGAGCCGGCGACCTGCGCCTCCAGTTCCGAAACCCGGGAGCGAAGCCTTCGCGCGTCCAAAATCCGCTGGGTGGCAAGGCGAACTTGTTCTGGGGTGAAGGGCTTGGGCAGGTAGTCCGATGCCCCGAGCTTCATGGCTTCCACGGCGCTCTCAAAGGTCGCGAATGCGGTGATCACTACAATCCCCGCGGAAGGCTGGCGTCGTACAAGCTGCGGTAGTGCTTCCAACCCCGACTCAGACCCTAGCCAAAGATCCAAGAAAATGAGGTCAAAGAGGGTTCGCTCCGCAGCCTCATAGGCGGCCCGGGTCGCGCCAACGCCCAAGGCTCGCCCTCCCATTGCCTCCAGGCACAGCCGGAGCGATTGGCGTACGCCGGTGTCATCATCCACAATCAGAGCAGACCAGGGAGCCATGGGAAGATTCCCGCAACGGGTGTGCCAGGTCATGGGCTTGTGGTGCAAGTTCCTTAGAGTTGTCGGAGGTTGGAGAGAGGTCGGGGGGCGAGTGAAAAAACAGATGTATGTCGCCAAACAGGATACTCTTCGCACCTATGAGGGATTCCATGCGCTTCACGCATCATCGACGCTTTTCATTCCTAATTGGGTTGAGTTGTCTGGTTGGGTTGGCCTGCAGCAGCTCCTCCGATGTCTCCGATGCCGGCAACTCTCCCGGGGGAGGGGTTGGTGGCCAGATCAGTAAAGGAGGCTCCGGCGGTGCAAACCATCAAGGAGGCTCCAGTGGAAAGGCGGGTACCGGAGGGGGAGCAGGAGTGGGTCAGGGAGGCTCCTCGGGGCAAAGTGGTACGGTGGGTCAGGGAGGTTCCTCCGGTGAGGGGGGGGCCTCAGGGCAAGGGGCGGCGGGGGGAGCAGAGGGCGGCGCTGCAGGTGTGTCAGGTACTTCTGGCGCTAGCGGTGCCGCTGCTGGGGATGACTCGGGTGGCATAGGGGGGGCAGGCGGTACGACAGGGGGCGAGGACGGGGCTTCGGGCGAGGGCGGTCAGGCGGGGAGCGGTGGGTGCCCCCAGGAGTGCAAACCGCCGCAGTTCTGCGGGGCGAAAGGCAACTGCCTCGATGCGGGAACTTGCGAGGACGATGCAGATTGTGGAGGGGGCAAGATCTGCGAAGCATCCACGGGGACCTGCATCATCGGTTCAAGTTGCGGCGTTACCCAGATCAAGGCGGAGATCGTGCCTCCCAACTTGCTCCTCGTACTGGATCGATCTTGCACCATGAAGGGTAAGATAAGCGGGCAGAGCAAATGGAACCTCGCTGGGAAGGCGGTGCAGTCCCTCCTCGCCGCCTACGCAGGGAAGCTCCGATTCGGTATGACGCTCTTTCCGGACAAGACAGCTCCTGACTGCCAGCAAGAGAAATTCCTTTTCCCTCCCCAAGAAGACAGCACGCCCATCGTGACGTTGTTGACCGCTGCCCAAGATCCCAAGGATCCTTGGCATCCTGGCAGCCCCTGCGTTACCAACGGTGCCCAAACCATGAAACAGGCATCTACGTTGCCTGAGCTCGATGACAAGACCCGCAAGAGCTACTTCGTCTTGGTGTCCGACGGGTTGATTCAGCAGGTTTGTAATACCAGTGGTGTCCCGGAGGGTGTCGTGGGGGTGGTTGGCACGCTTTTCAAGGATCGGGGCATCCCCACCTACGTCATTGGCTTCGGCTCCGGTCAGATCGACAAGGCCGGTCTGAACGAAATCGCGATCGCTGGTGGCGTTCCCGCGGAAGACCCAATAGACCCATCCTTCAAATACTACCGCGCCGAGGACGGTGCTAAGCTGGAAGAGGCTCTCCAGACCATCGCTCAGAAGAGCCTAAGCTGTGAGTACACCTTGGAGCACACTCCTCCCGATCCGAATGACATCCACGTCTTCTTCGACAAGAAGGCAGAAGTCCTCCAGGACAAAGAGCAAAAGGATGGCTGGGATTACAATGCCGCTACCAACCAGGTTTCCTTCTTCGGCCCCACCTGCGAGTCTCTGAAGTCCGGCAAAATCGAAGCCGTTGACATCGTTCTTGGTTGTCCCGGTGGTAGCAGTGGCTCCGGAGGCTCCGGGGGGAGTGCCAATTGTCCTGAGAGCCAGCCCTGTGACCTCTTCCATCTCTGCCCTGACGACCCGGAGAAGGGTAAGGGATTCTGCCAGGAAGGCTGCTGCACCTTCGGGAAGCCCTAGCCGAAGGGCAGTTCCGTAGCGTTGAGGCTGGTGCCAAAGGCCTCCTGGAGCAGCGCCGGGAGTACCTCCCCTGCCTTCCCCTGAAGCCACAGTACCGGCTCGTCCGGCGGGTGAGGGTCGATCTGGATCACCTTCGCTCCCCGCGCTCGTGCCTCCGAGGGCAGCTCAGCTGCTGGCATCACCAGCCCCGAGGTGCCTACCACCAGCAGTACATCACTTTCGTGAACTGCGCGGCGTCCCAGCGTCCAGTCCGGCTCCCGCAGAGGCTCGCCGAACATGACCACATCAGGTCGGTAGGGGCCCCAATGGGAAACCCCGAGAAGCCGCCGCAGTGCCCAGAGTAGGCGCCTCCGGGATGTCTGTACCGTGGCCCTTCGGAGGTTCTTGCTGACCTCCTGGAGATCCTGGCGGCGCAGATGCTCGACGCCACCCAGTACACTCCGGACTGCCAGCAGGCTGCCGTGGATCTCGTGAACGTGGGTGCTCCCTGCCTCCTGATGGAGTCCGTCCACGTTCTGCGTTACCACCACCACCGGGATGTACGCCTCAAAGGCGGCGATGGCTCGGTGGGCCGGGTTGGGGCGGGCCTCGGCGATAGGAGCGATCACCTCCCGACAGAACTCTGCTAGCCGGGCAGGGTCATCCCGGAGCAGCGCCAGTAGCCCGGAGACATGGGCGAAGCGCTCGGGAGGAAAGCGCGCCCACAAACCACCCTCGTCGCGGAAGGTGGCGATGCCGCTCTCAGCAGACACACCCGCTCCGGTAAACACCACCACCTGCTGAGCCCGCCGGAGCCAGAGTGCTGCCTCCAACAGTTTGTTCCCTAGAGAACCCTCTTTCACCGACGCTTCCTCCATAGTTGGAGCAGCAAAGCTGCTACCAGCATTGCTGTTTCTCCTCGTGAACCTCCCTTGTCGGAAGATGGCGGGTTTTCGGCAACCTTATGTTGTTGGGCTACTTGCTGGGGTTCCGCCGAAATTAGACTTCTGCCGAGATACTTGCTCAAGAGCTGGAAGACAACCCTAGGAGCTACCAAGCCAGGGGGAAGACAAGCTTCTCTGCATTGGGAATATTTGGGAATGCGCAGGGCTCGGGCACCGCGATGGCTAGGAGGAAACAACCAAGGGCACCCTAGGAGAAAGGTCAAGGGCGCTACCTCCTTGGCCTAGAGGCCGAAGCACTGCGCCGGCGGCCTAGAGGCCGAAGCACTGCGCCGGCTAGTCTGGCAGTATGGTTGGGTAGATAGCCCCTGTATACTGGTAGCCCATGCCGCCCAGAGAACGGCAGTAAGCACACAAGTTACCGTAAGGGCGAGGAGGTGGGCGCGTAGGGTTTGGGATGGTACCAAACGCAAGAAATTGGGCCGTCGTGCGCCGAATCCGTTAACGGCCAGGAACATGTCCAGGCTGGTCGGTGCAGCGTACAAGGCGAGACAAGCGCTTGAGCAGGGCGTGCCCCTGCTGGTGACCGCCGCCCTCGGTGCCGCAGCTACCCTCTCCTCAGAACCCCCCTCGCTGCTCCACTATGTTGGTGGTGCAGCTTGCCTAGTGGCTCTCGGGGCCTGGCACATGAGAGCTCGCAAGCGCGCCGTCGATGATCTGGAGCGCACCCTCGCGGATCTGGAGCTGATCGCCCTGGCCCTAGTGGCCGTCGTAGGCGCCGCTCTAGGCCTCGACGGCCACCTAGATGGCCCCGCTCACGGCGCCGTTTACGTGGTGATTGGCCTCGCCGCTGCCCTGGCTCGCCCTGCCTCGACAGCCCTCGGGTTGGTGGTGCTGGCCACCCTAGAGGGCTCCTTCCGCATGTTCTCCGGAAGGGTCACGCCAAACCTTGCTCCGCTTCTCTGGCACGTGGGCTTTGCGGCGATCTTTGCCCTTCTCAACCACATCACGCTGCGGGCGGAGATCGGTCGGCTCCGGGTCAAGGCGCAGCGACAGGTGGAGCAGGAATTGGAGCGACTCCACGACGCGGCCCGGCGCTACAGGCTGCTAGGAGCACCTCGGACCCAGCACGGCTCGAAGGCCGACGAGGAGCGGTTGGCCCGGTCCAGCGTCGAGGAGATCCATCAAGCCGTGCTGTTTGCCTTGGATCTAGTTCGCAATACGTTGGGGCTCCACACGGCGATGCTCCTGTGGCTCAACGAGAGCGGGTCACATCTGCGGATTGCGGAACTGTCGACGGAGGGGGAGGTCCTGGACGGGCCGTTCCTGTCCGGGGATGGAGTGCTGGGTGCAGCGTTGGCGCGCAAAGACCGGGTGACGCTGGCAGGGCTCAAGCCGGGCTACAAACTGCCATACTACGGGGGGGCCTGCCCGGTGGGGGCGGTCTGTGTGCTCCCGGTGCTAGAGCAGAAGGAACTCCGGGGGCTTTTGGTGGCGGACCGGGTGGCTCCGGGACCGTTCACCGAGCGGGAACAAGAAGTGCTGGCTTCAGCAGTGCGTCAGGCAGTGCGAGCGATCTCCAACGAGCGGCTGTTCATCCAGCTAGAGCGGGCCAAGGTGGAGCAGGGTAAGCTCTACCGGGCTAGCGAGGCGCTCGGGGCTGCCATCAATGAGGCCGAGGTGGTGGAGGCCGCAGTACGCAGCGCCCGGGAGTTTGCCAGCTTCGACTTCGCTGCCGTGACCGTCTATGACCCTCATGATGACACCCACGAGATCCGCGCCGTTAGCGGCGATGGAGCCGAGCCGCTCCTGGGGGCCAGGTTCCACAGCAACAACGGTCTGGTTTCCATGGTGGTTCAGAACCGCCATACGCTTCCCTATAAGGGCGAGCTGGAGGAGCGGTGTCAGGTGGTCTTCAGCGATCGGCTCCAGATGCCACCGATGGCCAGTGTGCTGGTGTTGCCGTTGATGGTTCACGACCGTCCTTTGGGGACGCTGGTTCTCGGCGCTCGCCGCCGGGGCGTTTTTGGTGACGCGGTGCGGCCGACCCTGGAGGTTCTCGCACGCCATGTCGCTGTCAGTCTGGCCAACGCCCGGATGCTAAAGAAGCTGGAAGATCTGGCCACCACCGATGGCCTCACCGGACTGCTCAACAAGCGCGCGCTGCTAGACATGGCCGCCAGCAAATTGGCTGCGGCGCATCGCTTCCGTCGCAAGCTGAGCGTGGTGGTCACCGACATCGATTTCTTCAAGAAAGTCAACGATACCTATGGCCACGACGTCGGCGATATGGTCATCAAAGGGCTGGGCGAGGTATTGCGACGTTGCAAGCGCAACACCGACTCGGTAGCTCGCTTCGGAGGCGAGGAGTTCGTGGTGCTCTGCGAGGAGACAGACAGCCAGGGGGCCATGCTCCTAGCGGAGCGCATCCGGGAGGAGCTGGGGCGCACCGTGTTCCCCACGCCAAAGGGGCCGCTGCGGGTCACCTGCTCGCTGGGGATCGCCACCTTCCCTGAAGCTGGTAAGGACTGGGATACACTGTTCAAAAGCGCCGACGAGGCCCTCTATGCCTCCAAGCATGGAGGCCGCAACCGCTCCACTGCCTGGAGCCCTTCTGCCAAGAAATCCTCTGCAGCGTGATCGTAGCAGGGGCGTGGATGCACTGCTTCCTGCACTACCGTAGAATCCTCTCCCTTCCGGTAGCGCTCAGGGCCTCCGTGGTCAGGCCAGCACAGCCAGCACCGCCTCCGCCTTCATCCCCAGCACCTGCTGCATTGCCTTCCCTGTATGCCGCAATACCTAGGGGTATCAGGTGGCGCCGTCGGCCGCGGTAGGCTTGGGCTGGGTGTCGAAGTTGATACTGGGGTTCAGCGGCGCCGAATGCGAGGCTCAATGGCGCGGTAGGCATGGGCGATACGGTCGGCCCAAGCGAGGGCGCCTGCTTCGGAGGCGATGCCATCCTGGCGGATCTCCAAGAGGAATGCCGGGATGCCTCGCCCCTCCCCGTAGGTAGGGATGCCGTAGTCGCTGCTGGGGGTGACCTGGTATGGCTCGTTGTCCCCCACTAGCAGCCCAGGATCATCGACCCGGAGTTGATCGAACATCAACCCGGCGAGGTGGCGATCCTGGCCGTAGACGACCGCGACGGGCCAGGGACGTACCTGCCCGGGGAAAGAGGGGGTGAAGCTGTGGACGCTGATCAGGGCAAGGGGGCGAGGGCGGCGGGCCAGGAGCGCCTCGATGGCCCGGTGGTAAGGCCAGAAGAGGGCTTCCTGTCGGGCGCGGCGCTCGTCGTCGGAGAGATGCTCGTTCCCCGGGACCGGGATACCTGCGGTCACTGCCGGGATGGAGGAGGCGACATGGAGTGGACGGTTGCAATCAATCGCGAGGCGTGAGTAGCCCGAAAGGACGAGGGGAGCGTCGAGGAGCGCGGAGAGGCGGCGGGCGACCTGAGCAGCACCGATGTCCCAGCCGATATGGTCAAGGAGCTGCTCGGGGCGCAGGCCGAGGGTGCCAAGCGCCCTTGGCATGCGAGGAGAGGCATGGTCGCAGATCAGGAAGAGTCCGGAGGTGCCGTCTGGGTTGACGACCTCGAAAGGGGGGGGTTCATCCGGGAAGAGCATGGGATCAGCGGAAGGAGCGAGTCAGTTTTTCTAGCTCTCGCTGCAGCCCGCGGGACAAGGAGCCTACAGCAACGACGCCGAGGCGCTCGGGGCGGAAGAGGGCGGCAGCAGCGTCGCGGATCTGCTCACGCGTGACAGCCAGCAGCTCACGGCAGCGGACCTCCGGTGAGAGGGTGACGTTGGCGAGGGCAGCAAGCCCGTAGAACGAGGCGAGCTGCTCTGGGTCGTCGAGCATGGCCCGGGTGGACCAGGCGAGGCGAGCTCGGGCGATGTCAAGCTCATCCTGGGTGGGACCATGCTCGGCAAGCTCCCGGCAGAGGTTGAGCATTTCCCGGGCGACGGTTGGGGCGCGTTCATGCTGCGTTTCGGCGGCGAGGTCGAACACGCCATCGTCCTCATAGGTTTCGACGGTAGCGGAAACGTCGTAGCAGAGGCCCTTGTCGTTGCACAGGCGTCCGTAGAGGCGGGTAGCCATCCCATCATCGAGGATGCGAAGTAGCATCTCGATGGCAGGTTCGTCCGGATGGTGCTCACCGGGACCCCGGAAAGCAATGCGGAGGTCGGTCTGGCTGCTGTCGCTTGCGACGTAGCGGAAGCGGGCAGAGCGCGGCAAGGGAGGGGCAGGGGTAACGTCGAGGCGCTTACCGGTTGGCAAGGCGGTGAAGGCGCTGGTGAGGGCGTTCCAGGCTTCGTCAACGGGGAAGTTGCCAGCGACGGCGAGGACCATGTTGGCAGCGGTGTAATGACGAGCGTGGTGGTTTCGGAGGGCCTCAACATCGTAGCGGTGGAGCTGCTCAAGGGAGCCGGTGACCGGGAAGCCCAGGGGGTGCTCTGGGTAGAGCAGCTCACGGACCAGGATATCGGCGTTGATCTGCCGCCCATGATCGTCTAGATCCTCGCGAATCTCTTCCTCGACGATACCGCGCTCAATCTCGATGTCGGAGAGCAGCGGAGAGCGGACCACCTCTCCTAGAGGGTTGAGGGCAGCAGTCAGCGTTTCGGTGGGGAGGGTAACAGAGAGGACTCCATGGTCGGTGCTGGTAAGGGCCTCCAGGGTACCGCCGAGGCGCTCGAAGGCGAGGGCCTGGGCATGGCAGGTGGGATAGCTTGGCGTACCCCGGAAGAGCATGTGCTCTAGGAAGTGAGAGAGCCCGCTGGTTTCCCGGGTTTCGTGGCGCGCACCTACCCGAAGGTAGAGGGAAATGGTGGCCCGCTGAAGGTGGGGCTTGTGGATGAGAAGAACCCGGAGCCCTCCCGGCAGGTCACGCTCTTCGTGAGCAAAGAGGGTAGGGGAGGGAGCCAAGATCACTCGGGAGACTCCTCGGGGAGTGCCTTGTCTTGGAGGTAGGCCGGGTTGATCTTGATCTTCTCCTTGGCCGCCTCTCGGAGCCGGTTAACGTAGGCGATGAGCGCATCCTGCTGTTTGACGGCCAGCAGAGCCCGCCCATAGCGCTCCCGATCCTGCTCGAATTCCTCAGTGGAGGGGGCCTTGCGTTCCATGAGCTGGAGCACCGCATAGCCGTTCTCCAGTTTGATTAGGTCGCGGGGGGCGTCCCCAGGCTGTGTCAAGGTATAAGCTACGTTGAGTGCCTCGCTGCCGCTAAGGGGGGAAGTTCCGTCTGCGGTCAGATCCTTGGCAACCTCCACCTTGGGGGCATCGGGATCTTCCAGAGGATTTTTAGGTTTTTCTCCCTTCTTCTCATCCTTCTTTTTCTCGTCCTTCTTCTCATTCTGCTTCTTTTCTTCGCCCCCCTTGGCCTCTTGTGTGATGGCATCGGGGGGTGGCATCGGGGGAAGGTAGCCAGAAAGGAGAGAAGGAAGAGCTTCATCGAGGGATTTCTTGTTATGGATTGCCTCAAGGAGCTTTTTCCCGATCTCGGCAGCCTTGGTTTCTCCCTCAATGTTTATCATTAGCTCACGCGTTAGGTCATAGCGCCCCTGGACCTCGGCCTCTGCATCCTTGTAGATACCTTCGATTTTGATCGCATGGAAGCCATACTCGGTTTCCACAACACTGGAGATCTCCCCATCTTTCATGGAGAAGACGGCTTCTTCGAA
This sequence comes from Polyangiaceae bacterium, assembly GCA_025057345.1. Classification (GTDB taxonomy): domain Bacteria; phylum Myxococcota_A; class Polyangia; order Polyangiales; family Polyangiaceae; genus JANWXX01. The sequence goes on from JANWXX010000013.1 coordinate 18,610, forward strand.
CGGCTTGACCATCTTGCCCTTGGCGACGCAGCCGAGTTCCCCTCCGTCGGGGCCGCTGATGTCCTCGCTGATTTCTCGGGCAAGCTGGTCAAAGGGCTCCCCCTTCCTGGCGCGCTCGATCGCTTCTTCGATCTTCTTGCGGGCGGCCATCTTCTCATCATCGGTGGCGGTGATGCCGGCCTTCGCCAGGATGTGACGGGCACGGCGGCATTCGGGGAGGTATTGCTTCTTGCGACTTTCCCAAGCAGAGTCGATCTGGGCCTTGTGTTCAGCAGCAAAGGCGTCGATCGCTGCCTTGGTCTTGGGTACGAGAAAGCGGGCAATCCAGGAGCGGTCGATCTTGACGTACTTGAAAGAGAACTTGGTTTTCTCTCGGTCGTAGGCCTCGCGGATCTCACCGTCGGCGATCCGGACTCGGGATTTCACGATATCGCGCATGCGAGCTGCCAAGTTCTCTAGGCGCTGCATTTCGCGGAACTCGGCCTCCCCCCGGCCAATGTTGATGCGGAGGGCCTTGGTATAAGCTTTCTTGTCGAACTGACCGTTGGTTTTCACCGGGAGTACACGCATGGGGCGTTCCAGAGGAAGCTGGAGGCGGTACATCACCAAAGGAGGGGTTTCGACCCCCATGGAGACCAGGGCTCGGCCCGAAGTAAGCTCCATATTCAGGTCGTCATCGGAGATGGTGACACCAAGGCGTTCCGCGTCTTGGACGAGGAGAGTGCGCTCAATAAGACCATCAAGGATACGCTTGCGAAGCTGGAACATCTTGAGCGCGGTATCGTCGGCCCGAGGAGCAACGAGTGCCATGGTAGCCCGGTAATCACGGGAAGATACACACTCGCCTCGCACTTCGGCGGCGCATTCGGCCTTCATTCCCTGGCCTCCTGGTCCACCAGGCTTGAACTGGACGACGAAGACGATGCCTATGGCAATGACGAGGGTGCCGTAGACGGCGCTCTTGAGGCCTTGACTCCTGAGTGCATCCATGAGGGAGGCGGGGGCATAGCACATTTGTCCCCGTGCAACCCAGGACGGAGCGCTCGGGTGGAAAAGGTTGGGGTTAGCGAGAGGCGGTCTTGTCCAATTGAAGAAGGACGGGGAGTTCTGCCAGCAATTCGTCGACTCCAGAGAAGGCGCGTTCGAAGAACACCTCGTACCAGGTATCCAAAATGCGGGATGGATCGCTTGGATCTGGGAGGTGGCGGGTCCGGCGTTCGGCCTCCGTGAAGCCACGGGCTATCGGTGTGGCGGCCAGCTTGGAAGCCCGGTGGAAGAGGGTTTCGTCGCTTTCCCCAGGAAAGTCGGCCTTGGGAGCCCGGAATGCCAACCGTATTCGGAGGGGTTCTCCGAGACAGATGGTGATCCCGGCGTCCATGATAAGGTTGTCCCGTGGCCTCTCGGCGAGCTGGATCTCGGCGCCGCGGGCCCGGTACACCTCAAAGCCGGCCTGGACGAGGATCTTCTTCAGTTCTTGGAGGTTGGGAGCCGGCATGCGAGGCTTGGGAAAGGTAGGGTGCCCAGTAGGATACCCCCGGATAATAGTGGAAATCACCTTGGTGTCAGCCCAAAATCCTCCCGGACAAGGGATTTTTCGTCATCCTGTTGCAAGGGGAGGGCTCGTCTTCGTCGCGATCTGCGCACAGGGGGCTCCCGCCCGTGGCGAACAGGAACCTTTGCCTGCACCCAACCATCCCCGGACGGAGCGGAGCTGGATACAGTACGGAGCAGCGCTGGTATCGGAGGGGAGAGCCAGGGCCGGGGATATCTGCCCCCAGGATGCTAAGACCCCCTGTATCCTGGGTTCTGGGGGGGGCTTTGTCCTCCGAATCGGGAAGCGCTCGCACCAGGGGTGGTACCTAGGCGGGGCCTACGAGTTTGCCCGCCAGGATTCGGCCAACCTCCTCCACTTGCCCATCCTTCAGCAGGCTCGGGGCGAGGCACGCTACTATCTGCTGCCTGGGCAGCGGCTGGCGCCTTACCTCACTGGAGCGGCAGGCTTGGCCGTTTATGGAAGTGAGTGGGGCGCGGAAACGTACGGTCCTCTGCTATCTCTTGGGGGCGGGGTCGAGTACGAAACCTCCCGGGGGATCTTCTTCGGTGGCGCTCTTGTGTATCGGGTGCTCCGGCTGGAGGGCTGGCAGGACAAAACGGGTCAAGAGCGGCCCGATGCTTTCGCCCATTTTATCGCCATTGAGCTGACTCTGGAGGTCCGTACTCCCGTGGCCCGATGGTGAATGCTTGACTCTGAAGGGGCAACCCGGTTTCCTCTTGCGCTGTGAGATGTGACCGTTGCGGTCGTGAGAACCCAGAACATCTAACCTTTTGCGAGGACTGCGGCTACAACCTCAAGCCTGTCCGCAAAGATCAAGCAGGTGTTCCAGCGATTCGTTCGGTTCCTTCCCTTCCCGCTCCTGCTCCGAACCAGCAGCGTCCTCAAGCTCCCCCCTTGCGCCTGGGGGAACGCCAGGAGCCCGCAGTTGCCCGGAGTGACGGGTGGCAGGCTTGTCCCATATGTCAGACCCGCAATCAGCCTGGTCATCGGTTCTGTGTGGCTTGCGGGGGGCCGCTTCAGGCAAAAACCCAGGCTTCTGCCCCCGCACCAACGGCTCCCGCTACCACTCCGATGCCAGGGCCGGCTACTCCTGCCGTAGTAGCGGTCGCGCCCGCTGCCGGTATTCCTTCCGGCACACAGCTGCTGGTCCCCAAACCTGCTGTAGACGCCGCGCTTGCTCAGCACAAGACCGAGCGGCAGCTCACCAACCCGGATGGAGCTGCGGCGATGGCGGTGCGTCGCCAGGGGGAAGCTCGCAGCGAAGAGCTTCCTGCAGCTCCGGTGGTTTCCGTGGAAGAGCCTCCGGCGAAAGCTCCGGTGTCGATCCCTTGCCCAAGGTGCAGGACAGTTGCCGAGGAGGGGGCAGCCTATTGTCGTGTATGTGGCCAATCTCTGGGTCGTTCGGAGCCGGTGCTCCCACTCGTCCCCTCGTCAGGGCTCGCTGGTCTCACCCACGAGTCCTTGTCCAGGCCTCTGGCCTCTGGAGGTGCTTCTCTGCACCTCTCCTCGCGGACGGAAACATATGCCCCTCAGATGGGCGGACAGAGCTGGGGCAAGTTGGTGCAGCTGGCGAAGGATGGCTCGGATGGTTCCGCTTTCCCTATCCAGGCGGAGCAACTGGATATTGGTAGCCGGGAGGGAGATGTGGTGCTGAAGGAGGATCCCTACGTCTCCCCGCGTCATGCCCGACTGAGCCGGGAGGGAGGCAGATGGTACGTGGTGGACTTGGGATCCACCAACGGGATTTACTTGAAACTTCAGGGCAAGAGGCCCTTGGCTGACGGAGACTTGATTTTGCTCGGGCAACAGGTGCTAAGGTTCGAGGTCGTGATGGAAGCGGAGCAGGCTCTACGCCCGGCCTTGCAGCACGGTGTCGCCCTGTTCGGCACCCCGCAAACGCCTCGCTTTGCCCGCCTTTGCCAGCGTACGGTAGAGGGTATCACACGGGATGTGTACTACCTCTATCGTTCCGAAGTATCCATGGGGCGGGAGACTGCAGACATCGTGTTCGCCGATGATCCGTTTCTTTCCAGACGTCATGCGGTCCTCCGGATCCAATCGGGTATCGAAGGGGCCCGTTCGTTCACCCTGGAGGATGCTGGCTCCAGCAACGGCACCTTCGTGGCGATCCGGGGTCGTGAGCGGTTGTTCGGGGGCGAGGTTCTCCGGATTGGACTGCATCTCTTTCGGGTTGAGCTGACCAGTAACGAGCAAGGCGGACTCTCATGACCGGCGGGCCCACCCCAGCTTCCCCCGAGACGATGACCGACGAGCCTGTTGGGGGAGGGGGGATCCAAATCCGGCTCTTCGGTCGCACGGATACCGGTCAGGTACGCGAGCACAACGAGGACAGCT
>JANWXX010000140.1 GCA_025057345.1 Polyangiaceae bacterium
AGTGCCCTGCCAGCAGCAGCCGATCGGGACGGAACCGGAGGGAAACCGTGGTGCCGTCTGCTCCCTGGAGCCCCGTCGTGGCCCCTAGATCTTGCCCTGCCAGCAGCCGCAGCAGCACCGCCGCGTCCACGGTGGCTTGCCGCAAGTTATCCCGGGAGGCTGCCGGATTGAGGGGATTGTAAAAGAGCATCGACGGGTCGAGCGGCAGGGGCAGATGGAGCCCTGGCAGGACCGGCAGCACCAGGGATCGGGAAGTGCTCCCGGGGCGGGGTGCCTCTCCTCCTGCCCCGTGGAGCGGTTGGTCTGTGGACACCACCGCAATGCCCCGGGACGCCGCCCACCCGGCGAAGTCATCTCCCCCCAAAAACGACAGGGCGTTGCCCCCAGTGCCATGGGCAGAAACCACCAAAGGGTACCCCTCGGGGGGCGGAGGGGTTCCGGGGATCGACAGAACAAAGCGTGCCAAAAGAAGGGGACCACATTCAGAGCGGAATGCTGGATCCGCTGGAGTCAGCGGCGCCAACAGTGGATCTCCTCGCTCATCCCTCAAGATCATCCCACCGCCCTGTAGGTACGGTGCTTGTTCTGTCTGCTGCTGGTAATTGGGCGTGCAGTAGAGGCCCCGAAGCACACGGTAAGGCGCAGGATCTCCCGGAGGCGACAGGGAGGGATCCCACCACGCTCGCAACACCCTCGGAGCCTGGTTCCCACGGAGGGTGGCCGCATGGGTTAGCAGAGCTCGGGTGAAATGTGTGGGATCTTGGGTGCGGAAGGCTGCCACGGCAGCGACGTTCTCCCGGCCTATCCCCTGAGCTTCCAATTCGTCGTGGACGGGCCGCAGGGCCTGCCGAGCCTGCTCCTCTTGAGAGGACTTTCGGGGCACCGTCCCCTTGGTCGCCTCGAAGGCCGGCGTGGTCCCCAGAGGCGGCTCGGTCAGTGTGCGGAGCAGCACCAGCGCGTAGCGTGTTCCGGGCCGGAGTACGAACCCGGGCGCCACCCGCACTTGGAGGGTCCACGGTGGTAGGTGCCGGCTCCCTTCCCTGGACATTGAAGCGATCACCGGCCAGCTCCGGCCGCGCTCTGGGCTTGCTGGATCCACGTCTAGCAACCGCAGCGCTGGGGATGCCCCACTCGCCGGGAGGGTTACCGGGCCCGTGAGCCGCACGTAGATCGTGGGCGAAACGGATGCACCACGAAGCGTGCTCTCCGCCAGCTCTACATAGCGACCAAAGAAGGTGGTCCTCCCAGGGAATTTCGCTAGGTCCGGTGAGCCATCGGTCCGTACCCGGAGGTCCGATGGCCAGGGTTGATCAAAGAAGGTCGCAGAAGGATCCGCCAGATCCAGGGCAAAATAAGGCTGGATTGCTCCTGGCAAGCCTCCTTGGGGGTCATAAATCCCTCGAGCTGGCGACCGTGCTCCTTCTCCCCAAGGAACACAGCCCATCCCGGCAACCGCCCCCAGTACGACCCCCCACCCACGATGCCACCTGGACTCCTTGACCATGCTCACCAGGCAGGAGCCTATACCACCTCGGGGCCACTTCTGGCCCACGGGAAAACATATCGTTGTCCAGAGCCGTTCCACCGAAGAATTGGTGCTAGTTCTGCCGTGTCGAGTCTCGTCTGGGTTCTTTCGCTCGTCGTCTCCAGGAAAAAAATGACGCTGGTGGCGCATACCAACAAGACGATGGAAGGAAAGCCGATCCATTGAGCGCGATAATGGCGTATCTGGTTACTATCTTCCACCTATTGCTGGATTGGGATGGATTGGTTGTAGGGAAAGATTTTGTTATCCACATGCATATGACCCGAGTCGTTCTGTTACCTTTCGCTAAGAACACGCCCTTTGCAAGGGACTTGACGGTTGCTGAAATGGAAGCTCTTTCATCTCGGTCCAAAACGAACTTTTGAACGAACGCATAAGCTGTGGACTAGCGCCAATATTAGTTATTTATGTTTGAAGGCCACGCGACAACAGAATGGCAAGTAGCCTCGAACCTTCGGCAAAACAAAGTACCCTGGTGCATCTGGTCCTCGGAGAGCATAGCTGATAAAAGGAGTCGTATGGCGCGAACGACGCTGCGGAGTTGGTTGGAGGAAGGGCCGTTCTCACTGGCGATGTCCTCGGGGTTTTTTGGTTTCTTTGCCCATTGCGGGCTGGTACGAGTGTTGGAGGAAGAGGGGTTGTTCCCTGAAAAGGTTGCTGGGTCGAGCGCTGGGGCATTGGTGGGTGGGCTGTGGGCTTCGGGCTTGAGGGCGTCGGAAATGTCCGACGAGCTAAGGCGCTTGAAGCGGGATACTTTCTGGGATCCATCACCAGGGGTGGGGCTGCTTCGAGGGCAGAAGTTCCGCGAACACCTGGAGCGACTGTTGCCGTCGCCTACCTTCGAGGGTTGTCGGTTTTCCCTCCGGGTTTCCGTCTTTGATTGGCTATCTCAGGACACTCGGGTTCTGGACCGAGGGCCCTTGGCTCCAGCACTCCATGCTTCTTGTGCAGTTCCTTTGCTGTTCCACCCGGTCTGGCACGAAGGGCGGCTCTACGCTGATGGAGGCATCCTGGATCGCCCCGGACTGATGGGGATTCCGGCGGGGGAGCGTGTCCTGTTTCATCACCTTGTCTCTCGCTCACCGTGGCGCCGTGTGGATCCTACCCTGCGGATTCCTTCCCGGGAGAACCTGCGGGTGCTCATCCTCCATGGGCTGCCCCGCTCGGGGCCCTTCCGACTGGAGGAGGGGCGTCGCGCCATGAACATGGCCTACGAGGCCGCCCGCCGAGCCCTGGATACAGAGTTCACCGGCTCCCGTGTGGAACTCACTGCCTGACCTCTCCCGGGGTTGGTTTCCCCCTATCTTCCTTACGAAAAGGAGGGCCGGGGGGGAAAGTTTTCTCTTCGGCCGGTTCTTCTTCAGGCTGGGAAGTTCGGGGGCGGACGGGGGTTATGATCGATTGCTTCTTGCGGCCGGAAAGTAGGAGCACAATGAGACCAATCGCACCTACAATCTGGATATAAGGGAGAGATTTGATGAAATACTTTCGCCATCTCGGTAGGGGAACAACACCCGTGGTGGCGAGGGCAGAGGCTTCCATGAGAGGACGGACCTTGGGGAAGTCGGCAGCGTTGCTGCCATACAGGAGCATGACCGCAGGTTCTTCCCCGGCGGGGAGGAGGTAGGCCATGCGCATTTCGTTGCCCTCGTCGTTCTTGACCTCCCAGATGACGCGAGCGACGTCGCCACCTCCCATCTCAAGGATCTCAGCACTCAGGATAGTAATCTGGACCCCTTTATCCTTGTTGTTCTGCTCAATCTGGCGCCGGATCTCCGGTAGCGTCTCGTCGCTTACTTCTATCTTGCCTTCGAGGAGGATGGCTTGCATGAAACTGTTCTGGCCATGAGTCTTGGGGTCGAGGTCGACGGCGAAGGCGAGGTGGTCTTGTAGAAGGAGCTGTGCAGCCAGGGAAGGGTGGAGGTGGGTGACCACGCTGTCCTGCAGACCATCTGCGAGCATATCCGTCCAGCCCGGAGGGATTTTGAAAGTAAACCGGGAGGTGGGCTTTGCAGATACAACGGGTGCGGCCAGAAGCCCGAGCAACAGCGCACGGCGAGAGAGCAAGGGGCGAGACATCAGGCGCTGTGCATAACGGTTGTGGGGCTACAAGGCCAGCCTTCGTGTGCATGAGCTGGTTTCTTGGGGCCGAGTTCGTCTCCTAGGAGAGGCTGGCGTCCAAGCCGGGAACGATGCTACGACCCCCGCCGTGAAGATCACTGTGCTCGGATCAGGTTACGTAGGGCTCGTAGCAGCTGCAGGTTTTGCGGACGCCGGGCACCAGGTTCAATGCATCGATATCGATGTCGCACGGGTGGAGAAACTCCGCCGGGGGGAAGTGCCCTTTTTTGAGCCGGGCCTAAGGGAGGTGATGTCCCGTGCCATCCGCGGCGGACGTCTCACCTTTGGGACTGAAATCAATGCTGGACACCGGGCCTCCGAGGTATACTTCATCGCTGTAGGGACGCCTCCTCTGGCCGACGGGAGTGCAGACGTTAGCGCTGTCTATGCTGCTGCCAAGACGATCCGGGAGGTAGCCGAGGCGCCGGCGGTTGTTGGCATCAAAAGCACGGTGCCGGTTGGGACCTGCGACGCGGTGCAGGCCATCGTGGACGAGGGGGCCCGGGTACCGCTCCGGGTCGCGTCGATTCCTGAGTTTCTCAAGGAAGGAACTGCGTTGGCTGATTTTATGAAACCCGACCGGATCATCCTCGGTGTGGCGGATGGTGAGGCCGAGCGAGTGCTCCGAGATCTTTACCGTCCCTTGCAGCTGTCGTCGGAACGTATCCTCGTGATGGATCGCTGCTCCAGCGAGCTGTCCAAGTACGCTGCCAACGCCATGCTGGCGAGCCGGATCTCCTTCATGAACGAGCTGTCCCGACTCTGCGATGCCATCGGTGCCGACATCCACGCCATCCGCCGCGCTGTAGGCTCCGACCGGCGCATCGGTCCCCAGTTCCTCTATGCAGGGCCAGGCTTCGGTGGAAGTTGTTTCCCCAAGGATGTGAGTGCATTGGCGTACCAGGCAAGGCAGGCTGGGGTTCCCCTGGAGGTGGTGGAGGCTGCTGGGAGGGCCAACGAGGCACAGCGGGTCTATGTACGGGATCGGGCGCTGTCGATGCTGGGCGGCGAGGTGGCGGGCAAGGTGGTGGCGGTGTGGGGTGTCGCCTTCAAGGCAGAAACCGACGACGTGCGGGAAACTCCGGCACTGCCTCTGATCCGGGCGTTGGTCGAAAAGGGGGCCGAAGTGCATATTCACGATCCTGAAGCTGCGGACAATTTCGTCCGTTCCTATGGGCTTCCGGTACGCTGCTTTGAGAACGAGTACGAAGCTGCCACCGGGGCGGATCTCCTGGTGGTCATGACCGAGTGGCGCCACTTGAGAAATCCAGATTTTCCCAGGCTCCGTACCCTGATGCGTACTCCCAATCTGTTCGATGCCCGGAATATCTGGACTACCTTCGAACTAGGCAAATCAGGGTTTCGTTATCTGGGGGTCGGTACCCGCAGCACCTGAGTCCAATCCCCAATCATGCTTTGGTCTTCGGAAGAGAACAAAACCACAGACTCCTTCCGTAGATGGGTCTTTCCGGTGCTACTGGTAGCCGGTCTTCTCCTCTTTGGATCGGTCGTTCGGAAGCATACTCCCCTGGAGCACTGGCTTTCCTTTCGCTATCTGGCCTGTTGGCTGGCTATCCTGGTGTTTCTAGTGGCCTGTCTCTGCGGTGGGTACCCGGTGGTCCGGCGCTTGGCGAGCCCCGGCTTCGACGCTCCATCGCACCTGCTACTTTCCTTGGCGGTAGGGGTCTATCTGTTCTTTCTTGCTATTTTTGTCCTTGGGCTTCTCGCACTCCTCCATCCGGCGGTCTTCTTCTTGCTCCCTCTAGCCATGATGCTGGCAGGAGGGCCGGCGCTGCTGCGCGGCATGGTGACCGAGCGGATTCCTCGGGACGATAACCCTCTGGACTGGGTGGATGTCTTCGGAATCGCTGCAGGGGTTCTTGCCGTCTTTGCGGTTTACCTTCCTGTCCTGGTTCCAAGCCAGATCTCCTACGACGCGCGGTGGTATCATCTAGCCATTGCAGAACACTACGCTGTCCAAGGGGCTGTCCGTCCCTTCCAGGGAGGGTGGATCGCGGGAGCCGTCCCCCACCTGGCAAGCTTCCTCTACACCTGGGCCTTCCTGGCGCCCACCTCTCTCCTATTCGATCGTATTGTTCTCTCGTTGCATCTCGAATTCCTCCTTTTTCTCTCCACCCTGGCAGGCGTTCATCTCCTGATTCGTGCGCTGGTCCATCGTACTCCTCGGGCTGCTTGGGTTTCCTTGTTCCTGTTCCCTGGCATTCTGGTCTACGACTCCGGGTTGATCGGAGGAGCGGATCACGTAGCAGCCTTCTTTGCCCCGCCGATCCTCCTCGCGCTATTTCAAGCCTGGCGCTCCTGGGATGCACGGTCAGCGCTTCTGCTGGCGGTGCTGCTCTCCGCCTGCTTCCTCACCAAGTACAGTTCCCTCAACATCTTCCTGCCGGTAGCTCTGGCAGCAGGGTTGCGGGGGCTCTGGCTCCTGTTCCGGGGGGACGATCGGTGTGCGGCTCGCCAGGGGCTCCTCACGTTGGTGGGAGGGGGGCTTCTGGCCACATCGCCCCACTGGCTCAAAAATTGGATCTTCTATGGTGCTCCTTTCTATCCTCTGCTAACTGGGCCTTTCCACCCGAAACCCTGGACAGCGGACTCCCCACAGCTTCTGGCTGCATTCCTCTCATCCTCGTCCATTCCAGGGGTCGAGAAACCTCATGGACTTGGAGAGCTTCTGAAGCTGCTGGTCGAATTCTCCTTTGTGCCACACGACTGGGAGATATTCCATGGGAAGGTTCCTGTATTTGGTTCTCTTTTCACCCTGCTATCCCCTGTGTTCCTGTTGTTGCGTTCTCTGAGGCTGCTGGGTGTGGCCGTGCTCTGCTACGGAGGGTTGGTGTGCTGGGCCTACGTCGGGCTCCAGGATCGCTACCTGCAGACCCTTGTGCCGTGGATGGCAGCAGTTTCCGGGGCTGCTCTACTGCTCCTATGGCGAGAGGGTGGGGTGACACGCTGGGCTGCTGCCTCCCTGGTCGCATTCCAGCTTCTTTGGAGCGCAGATCATTACTTCATTCCATCCAACTCTATGCTTCACCAATCTTCGATTCGCCATGTCACCGAGTTCTTTGCCATGGGGTATCAGAAGAAATACGAGGAGCGCTTCGAGCTTTTCGGGGACTATCCTCGGGTAGCACAGGTGCTCCCGCCGGGGGCCAGGGTTCTGGTGCACCGGAGCCACCTCCACCTCGGTCTGGGAGCACCAAGTGTCCTGGATTATCCACCTGATTCCATCGCCATTGGCTACGGGCGAACCAGAACCATGCGAGAGATGTTCGAGCTGCTCCGGAGGCTCCGGGTCACCCACCTTGTCTGGCCTGCGGAGCGGGATCCTGGCGTGTTTTCCCTAGCGGACAACCTTATGTTCCACGCCTTTGTATCTACCTACACTGGCGAACAGAAGATCACGCATCTCTGGTTGGGGAAGTTTCCTGATACACCGCCTCCCGAGACACCTCCCCTCAAGGCGCTTGTTCTCGGGTGCGAGAAGAAGATCAAGAACGGTATGTATCCTGTAGAGAAGCTCCATGTGTTGCCCCAATTGGGCGAATCAGCAGTGTACCCAGATCCAGAGATCCCGTGGCCCAAGAACCCAACATTCCAGCAGGCGATTTTGGCGAATACGAGGTTGCTTGCACGAGACCCCTCCTGTAGCAACTTCGAAGTTCCTGGCGATTTCAGGGGTATTGGGCAGTGGGGTTCCTTTGAACTCTTTTATCAGCCATGAGCACCTCGATGGTTCCTCAGCCGTTCCGCTGTGCTCTGGCTCACCTGGAAGCTTGCCAGAGGGTGCTGGACCCTGCATACCCTCTAGAGTGGGGGCATGAGCAAGAGGTAGCCAAGGTCCTCTGCCAGGAGGCTGCTCGACGGGCTCTCCTGATTCGACTGAGTCTGGCTGAGGAAAGTGTCTCCCTCTCCGAGCTGCTCTCCCTTCCTGAGGAGCAGCTCTCCTCCCTTCTTTCGAAGGATGCTTGGGGACGATTGCGCTTGCTTGCATCGGCTCACTGTACCGGAGAGGATCTTCGCCGAGCAGTGGAGGTTGTCGAGCACTTGCTGGAAGAGCCTGCCCGAAGACTCCGGGAGGATCGAGTTGACCATACCCGTCGGCTGCTGTTGGGAGCAGGGGGCATGCTCGGCGTCCTGCTGCTACTCGCATTGCTACGAGCTGCCTGGCCTCGGAACAACCTTGCCCAGGGGAAGCCCTGGCGAGCTAGCAGTGCGGCGGCCCGGTGCAGACCAGCAGAAGGCCGGTGCGGCGAGGAGAAGACGGCTATCCTCTTCCTCACCAAGCAGGAGGCATCCCCGTGGTTTGAGGTCGATCTTCAGCAGCGTCACCTGGTACAAAAGGTCCGAGTGAAGAACCGGAGCGATGGCTTTCAGGAGCGAGCGGTTCCCCTCGTGCTCGAACTCAGTGAGGATGGAAAAGTCTGGAGGCAGGTGGCGAGACAGGAGGAGGTTTTCTCGACCTGGGAGGTGCCTGTTCCCATGCTTGTGACTCGTTATGTTCGCCTCCGAGTAGATCGTGTCAGCACGCTCCATCTGGAATCGGTGGAGGTCTATTGATCACTTCGAGCGGACTGCGACGCCCTCCAGATGAAGGAATGTCCGGCGTTGGGCTCGGACCCGGACATACCTTGCATGTTGCAAGGCAAATTTGGCCTTCCAATGGTTAAAAGTTTCGTTCTTCCGAGCCACCTCGCGCCATCGCAGGTGATCGTCGCTGAGTTCGATCACGAGGGGGACGGCTCGTTCCTGGAAACCGTCCGTGCGGTTGGTCACCTCCACAACTCGGATCGGTTGAGGAACGCCCAGATCCACCTCGAACCAAGGGCGGTCCTCTTCGTTGGTGTGGAAGAGGATCTTAGTGATGTTCCCGTCGCAGATATGGGCACTCGGGTTGAATCCTTGGTAGGCGGAGCTAGCTCGCCAGGGCTTTCCGGCTGCTAGATTGGGGCCTTCGGTCAGGCGTTGTAGGCCCTGAAAGGAGCCGAAGATAAGGAGAACCAAGGCTCCTAGGAGGAGGAGAGAGCGGGTCCAGCGCTGGATTCGGAGTCGTCTGATTGTACGCTCGGCCCCTTCGGCTCGTTCGATGAGGGCTCCCACCAGGATGCGAGCGTTCCAAGCGGTGGTTCGCTGCTCCTCCTCGGGGAGGGTGGCTCGTTGAGGGAAGGGCGTGAGGAGGAGAACCTGTTCGATCCTGGCGAGCGCTTCCTCAGAACCAGCTAGCTCGACAAGGTTGGCCCGGGAGGCTGCGGACCAGGCGGAGGGGAGATCGGGGGAGGGTGGCGCATCAGGCTGTGCGAGGAGTGCCCAATAGAGCGCCTCCGCATAGAGGCTGAGAGCGAGGGAGGTTCCAGGTCCGTAGCGAAAGGGATCGACAGGGTTGAGAGCTCGTTCTGCCCCTTCCTCTGCAAGGCATGCAAGACGAAGCGCCTGCTGTTGGTTAGGAGGGCGTTCTGAGAGGTCGCGGTAAGCGTCCGCAAGAGCCTTGCTGCGAGAGAACCACTCGACGGCAGTCTGAAAAGGGGAGGTGGTTGGGGGCTGGGGAGGGGTAGGCTTGGGAGCTAGATCATCGTCGCCACCGGTGGGCTCTTCTTCGGGCAGGGTCGGATCCATGGAGGAGGGATGGTTCATGGCATGATCCCCAGGGCGTTGAGGGCGGCGGCGGTGTCAGGGGAGGAATGATTTTTCTTGAAGAGGTAGAACACATCGCCAGCATCGAGTAGGCCATAGGAGCCTCGCTTGAAGGCGTCTTGCACAGTGCGGCGCGTGTTCCCAAAGCTCATCTGTTGTTTGTTGATGAGCAGGTATTCGGCATCTCCGTGGTGATCACGAAGTGCGTAGGCATCTACCCGGGCTGCAAGGTGGGGAACCTCCCGCTCCGTCGCAGCGAGGCTAGCGTTTCTAGGGACCATGGCGCCAAGGCGGCGAAGCTCTGCGAGACGTTTTTTCTCCGCCTCGGTAATGTGGAACTGGATTTTGGAGAAGCCCCCGACGAAGGTATTTCGCTGGAGGACGGCGCCGAAGACGTAGCTGTGGCTCAGGAGGGCGAGGGCCATGGCACCTAGTGCGGCACGACGTTTTACGTTTCCGAGGGGCTCGGAGGAAAGGGCCCTGAGAACGAGGACTACGCCGAGAAAAAGATAGGGGATCCAGTGCGCGGTGTAGTGAAAGGCAATGGAGACGGTGGGGGTATACCCTGTTGTCATCAGGGTGAAGAAGAAGCCCGGCACCAAGAGGATGGCTACAGACCAGCGGCGTAGGGGAAGGAAGAGGAGGGGCGCCAGCATGTGCAGGGCGTAGGTGAGCTTAGCCTCCTTGATGAGGGTACCGAGGAAGTAGACCGGATTGACGAGGATGGTTTGGACGATAGCGCCGTAGCCAGATTCTCCCGCAGGGATCAGTTCCTCGTAGATCCTGGCGAACCACCATTTGCCGGCCATGGGCATCAGGACAAACTTGTCGATGAGGAACCAGGCTACCGACACGATAGCGAGGACGGTACCGAGGCGCGGGCGTACGCCGGTGACTAGGAGGTAAATCCCGAGGACTGCGACGCCGACAGGGATGTCTTCTCGGCAGGAGAATACGATGAAGACCGTTAGTACGGTGAGCCAGTTCCTCCGGGTGGCGATGGCGTAGTAAAGAAGAAAGTGAAAAAATATGGGGGGAAGTAGTTCGTGAAAGTCGTAAAAATTTGGGCCATGGAGCGGAGCGTAGAGAAGATAGCAGAAGGCTACCAAAACTGCGGATACTCTTGGAATTTGCGTGGATGCAAAAAGGTAGAGGGGAATAGCCGCAAGACCGACGATCGCAGATTGGTAGATGAGTAGAGTCTCTGCGGTCGGGGAGATGGCAAAGAAAGGGAGCCACAGAAAGAGCATGCCAAAGATTGCATGCCCCGAGATCATGTTGCCCCCCCCTGGGCCGAAGAGAACTGTAGTGCGGAAAGGGTAACCCTTGAGCGCGTTGTAACACCAGTTGACGTTGATTCCGAGATCGAAGGCGGAAGTTCCCAGCCGATGGTGGTTTAGGATGGTGTAATAGCTAAAGTAGATGCTGTACCCGAGAGCTCCTGCGATCACCACGCCTAGCGGGAGCCACCGTCGTGCCCACAGAGGCACCTGGCGCTCGTCGAACAGCTCGCTGACCGTAGGGGGGAGCGCCGCCAATGACCAGCGCAGGGTGCGCTCGAAGGCCAGCGTAGTGAGAGAGAGCTGAAGGAGGTAAGGGAGCGGCTGAGCAGACCAAAGGCGTGCCTGGAACAAACTCGGGACGAGAAGAAGAACGGAGAGCGGGCTGGAGAGGAGGGCAATGCGACGGAGGGGAGCAGACGCCTTCTGTTTCCGGGTGATAAGGAAGAACCCCCCCAGCAGAAGCG
>JANWXX010000141.1 GCA_025057345.1 Polyangiaceae bacterium
AGATGAACTACGAGTACCACCCGCCAGGGATCTACACTGTTCTCAAAGATTACACCCAGCGCTATCCACAGCTCCCCCTGGTCGTGAGCGAGGCCGGCATCGCTACCGAGGTCGGCAAGCGCCGGGCCGAGAATATCGTTCGTACCCTGGAGCAGATCGAGCGTGCTCGTAGCGAGGGTGCTGACGTCCGTGGCTACTACCACTGGAGCCTCTACGACAACTTTGAGTGGGCTGAGGGCTACGGTCCCCGCTTTGGTCTCTACCGGGTTGACTACTCCACCTATGCTCGCACTCCCACCGAGGGCGCCACCGTTCTTGCTCAGATCGCCGGCTCTCGTCGTCTGCCGGAGGCCCTTCGTGCTGCCCATGGGGGCGAGGGCCCTCTCACCCCCGAGCATGCGGATCAAGAGCTACCGGAAATGTGTACGAAATAGCCTAACCCACCGTACCTGGGGCCACAGAGAGCACTGGCTGCCCCTTCCTCGAGTTCAGATATCGAGGAGCACCAGATCAAGGGCATAGTCATTGGCCTTCGAGGAGAGGTTGGTGTCTTGGTAGAGGCTCGACCCGGCTGTTGGGCCATACCCAGAGAGCACCTTGACCTTCATGTCCTTTTGGAAAGGGAGCAAGAGGGAAACTCCGGGGGGCAGCGCCACTGCCTCAGGGAGGGGGGATGTCAACGCCAGCGTGGCTCCAGGGGTTAAGGTTGGCCAGCAGCCGGGAGGGGGTGAGCAACGCGCAAGGAGACATCGGGAGCCATGACAGCCCTCGCCTCGGCTCTAGGCTGTTGTAGCTAAGAATTCGTACTCCACCCCAAGGGTCAAATCGAACCCTATCCAGGGCAGCGTGTAGGCGACCCCCTGGTTGTCCACAAGGAATCGCTCCCGGTGGAGGGGGACGAGAGGAGCGAGGCGGACCCAGCCGGACCAGTGGGGAGTCATCTTGCTCCAGGCGAAGGCGCCGGCGAGGAGAGCATAGTGGGGGCGGGTGACGGAGCGATCCGGGGAGAAGCCACGCCCATCACCGCGGAGTCTCCCCAAGGAGAGGCCCGCGCAGCCCTCGACTCCCCAGGAGAGGCCGCCACGGAGAAGTCGGCAGCCCTCCAGATGGCCACGCCAGAGTGTGACAGCGATTCGACCTTCGGCGAAGGGTAGACGTTGCTCTGGAGACCAGGAGAAGCGACTACCAAGGCTCCAGGAGGATCGACGAGGGCGGACACGGAGGCCCGGAGAGAGGACCGGAAGCAAGTTGAGGGTAGGGAGGCCAGGAGCGATACCACCTCCTCCTGAGAGGAACCAACGCCCCCAGGGAAGCGGAGGAGGGGCACGGAAGGGGCCTGGGATTGGTGGGAGTGATCGGGGAGGAGGGGGGGGTGGAGGAGGGGCCTCTTCGTCGAGAAGCAGAGCGAGGCTGAGGGAGAGCGCATCGGCAAGCCCTCCGCAGGAATCTTCGTGGGTGACCAGCTCACGCTCGCCACGGCGTGGGCCGCTAACTCGGATACGTGCTCGGTAACCGCCCTCGTGACGCTGAAGCAGCACATCAATCAAGAGGGGAGGGACGTCCGCCTTGCCCTCACGGAGCTGGCGGATCCGGGCTGCGAGCACCTCATCGTCGGGGCAGGAGAGGGCATCGGCGCTGCGGGCAACCGAAAGGCGAGCACTGCCCACCTCGGCGCCTTGAGCCGGGGGACAGGGGAGGGTCAAGAGGGCCAGCAAGCCACCCATCCCCGAGGCCAGACGCCGCGGTATGCTCATGGTCTATTCCTCGGTATAGCGCGAACGAAGTCCGGGAGGAGCCTGTTCGGTCTTGTGGCCCGTGGTGGTGCTCGTATGCTCCTGTTCAGTGGATCGGCGGCCTAAGAGCGGTCATGCATTTTGGAAAGGGAGTGGCAAAGAGGAGCTTCGGGCCTCGATCCTCAAGCCTTACCTGCTGAGGATGCGCGCGGAGAAGGGGGAGAAGGCCGTCAAGGCGTTGCTGGTGACCACTGGACTCCCGGCGGCCGTGCTGGAGAACGAAACCGCCTGGATCTCCGTGGCAGCCGCAAGGCGCGCACTAGCGGCGCTGGAGGCAGCATTGGGTCGGGAGGCGCTCCGCAGGCGAGGTGAGTGGGCTGTGCATCCAGAGAGCCTGGGGACGTACGTGCGGCTGCTTCGTGGGGCATCTTCCCCCCAAGATGCTTACCGGCAGCTCTGCGAGCACATTCAGGAAACCACGCGGGTCGGAACCATGAGCGCTGAGCCTCTGGGACCCAACGGAATCAAGCTGGTCTATACACCTATCGAGGGCGACGACCCGTTGGAACTGGACCCTTTGTTGAGCTTGGCCCGAGAAGCGGAGCTGGCCGCCATCCCCCGATTCTGGGGTCTTGAGGAAGCGGAGGTAAAGCATGAAACCAGCACCGGGAACGGGGCTCGGGAGTCAATCTACGAGCTACGCTGGCGATATCCACACAACCAGGCCTGGATACCCATAGGAGCCGCGCTGGGGTTGGTGGTGGCGGGGCTTCCGGCCTTCCTGCTAGGTACCTGGGTGGCAGGGTTGGTGGTGGGGGTGCTAGGTGGGGTGCTGGGTGGGGTATTGGGAGCGCTTCATGGCAAGGTCCAACGAGAACGTGTGGCCCGAGCCTTTGAGCAAAATCGCATCGCTGCCCTGGAACGAGGGCTCCAGCTTCGGGGTGACCTCCCGGGGGAGGAAGCCCCGCTGCCGGGGGAACTAGACGGTGTAGTTCTTGGAGGCAAGTACAAGATCCTCAAGAAAATTGGTTCCGGGGGCATCGGAGTCGTCTACAGCGCCCAACACCTGACGCTGGGGGGGCAGGTCGCCGTGAAGGTGCTACGGGGTGCGGCAGCTAGGGATGCTAGCGAGATCGCACGGCTCCGGCGCGAGGCTCAGGTCCAGAGCAATATTGAACATCCTAATGTGGTTCGCACCCTCGATCTAGACCAAATGCCCGACGGCTCCATCTACGTCGTCATGGAGCTGCTCCGTGGCATCAACCTGGCGGACCGACTCAGCCGCGACGGGCCGCTGGCTCCAGGGCTGGCGATCCCCGTGTTCCGAGATGTATGCAAGGCACTGGCTGCGGCGCATAGCAAAGGTGTGGTGCATCGCGATCTCAAGCCCGGCAACATCTTCCTTTGCGAAGGGGGGGAGGCTAAGGTGCTCGATTTCGGTATGTCCAAGCTTCACTCTGCTGAGACGCTTACCCAAGAAGGATACACCCTGGGCACCCCCGAGTACATGGCCCCCGAGCAGTGTATCGGGGCCAGCGTCGAGCCGCGCACGGATCTCTACGCCTTGGGGGTACTGATGTATGAGGCGCTCACTGGTGAACTGCCCATCCGGGCCAAGAACCGCCGAGATCTTCTTGAACTGCATCAACAGCAGATCCCTCCGCCCATGCGAGTCCGTCGTCCCGATCTCCCGATCCCTTCTGCGCTGGACGAAGCTATCATGTTGTGCCTCCGCAAGCGCATTGCCGAACGGCCTCGTGATGCCCGAGAGCTGGACCGGATGCTGGGGGCTATCCCCTTGGAGGGCTTGCCCATGACCTACCCGCGGGGTATCCACCGCCGCCGCTCCCGCTAATGCCTCGATTCTTCCGGTGGTTCCCCTGGCTGAGTCTTGTCGTTCTGGCCTTGCTACCATCCTCTCCTGCCGATGCGTTTCCCCATGTACTCCAGCGCAACGAGTCTCTGGCACGCATTGCTGAGCGGGTTTACGGTCGTGTCGACTACGAGAAAATCCTGGTAGCAGCCAATGGACTAGATGCTGGCGGTGGAATTCCTGCCATTCCAGGGCAACGGCTGGAGATCCCGGCGCTCCAGCATGTCCGGGTGCAGGCGGGTGACACCTGGGCCTCCCTCGCCGAAGCGCTTCTAGGCCATGCCGAGCGTCAGGATGTGCTCTCCGCTGCCAATGGATCCAGCCCTTGGATGACCCCCGCCGAGGGGGCTGAGATTGTCGTCCCCTACAATCTGCGGGTCATCGCCGGTCCTAGTGATAGCATCGTCTCTATTGCACTCCGCTTTCTTGGAAGCCGGGAGAAAGCCTGGGTGCTCGACCGTTACAACTTTCTCAAGGGACGTTCACTCAAGCGAGGCGATGTGGTGCTGGTTCCCCTCACCAGCCTTGCACTTACCGAAGCGGGACGTGCTGAGGCTGCTGCTGCTACCTTTGTCGAGCGCTCTCAGGCTGCCGGGGGCACCCGGGAGGCTCAGCGTCGCGCCGAGGCTGAGATGCCCAGTTTGCTGGCCGAGGTCCGAGGGGGGCGCTACCTCGACGCCGTGCAGCGGGGCACTCGCATGCTGGCCTATGGCGATCTGGCACGTCCTCAACTCGCTACGATCCACCGCCAACTCCTGGAAGCCTATGCCGCCCTCGACGCTCGTGGCCACGCGGCCTCCTCCTGCCGCACTTGGCTGGAGTCCGACCCCGCTGCCACCCTCGACCCAATCCAGCTCTCTCCTAAGCTGCTAGCCGCCTGCCAAAGCGCTGCCTCCTCTCCCTCCCCATCTCCCTCCTCAGCGCCTTCAGTCCGCCCTCGCTGAACCCATGGCGTTCAAGCTCCCTCCGGGGAGAAAGAGGAACTCGTAGCAGGAGTTAGGCTCTCCTCCTCCTCTTGAGAGGGGCCGGTGAGGGTGCCGTAGGACGACAGGACATAGCCTTCCTCCCCGTGGAGGTTGATATCGAGGCCCTCTCGCTCATCATCCCGGGAGACTCGCAAGCCCACCGCCATGTCGAGGAGCTTGAGAATCGCCAAGGTCAGAACGACGGCGTAAGCTGCCGCAGCCAGGCAGGCCAGCACCTGGAGCCCAAGCTGCCGCGGGTTGCCGAAGAGGAGCCCGTCAGCTCCGGCGCCGTTGAGGGATTTCTGGGCGAACAGCCCGGTAAGAAGCGCACCTAGCAGGCCACCGACTCCATGAACCCCGAACGCATCTAGGGAATCATCG
The DNA here is from genome assembly GCA_025057345.1 of Polyangiaceae bacterium. Lineage (GTDB taxonomy): Bacteria > Myxococcota_A > Polyangia > Polyangiales > Polyangiaceae > JANWXX01. The sequence continues at coordinate 4,953 of JANWXX010000141.1, forward strand.
TAACCTAGCCGCTCCTTCAGCGAAACTGCCCAGTAGCAACTCACCCCAGACAGAGCACCGATGACGATGGCAGCCCAGGGAGCCACGAAGCCTGCAGCCGGCGTGATCGCCACCAGCCCTGCCACCAGCCCCGAGGCTGCCCCCAAGGCTGTAGGCTTCCTTCGGTGGCGTACTTCCACCAAGAGCCACCCAGCTGCCCCTCCTGCTGCTCCAAGATGGGTTGCAAGGAACGATAGTGCCGCCAGGTGCCCTGCTCCGAGAGCGCTTCCGGCATTAAACCCAAACCAGCCAAACCACAGGATCCCTGCCCCAGTCAGCGTCATCGTCAGGTTGTGAGGCAACGGCTTGCGGTGCGGATAATCCACCCGCTTGCCGATGACCACCGCGCACACCAGCGCCGAAATTCCCGCCGTTAGGTGTACTACCGTGCCCCCGGCGAAATCCAGAGCCCCCAGCTTCAGCAACCAGCCTCCCTCAGCCCATACCCAGTGGGCCACCGGGAAGTAGACTAGCGTCGTCCAGAGTGCCACAAACAGAACGTAGGCTGAAAACCTCATCCGCTCGGCAAAAGCCCCGGAGATCAGTGCGGGCGTGATCACCGCAAACATCATCTGGAACGCTGCGAACGAGAGCGCTGGGACCGTGCCCTTCGTCTGCCCTGCGAGCCCTTTCAGTCCGAGGAAGTCGGCCCCACCGATCAGCCCTCCGCGGCTCGTCCCAAAGGCCAGCGAATAGCCAAAAAGGGCCCACAAGATGCTCACGATGGGCAGCGCCACCAGCGAGTGCATGATCGTCGACAGCACGTTCTTACGGCTGACCATGCCCCCATGGAACAGCGCTAGTGCAGGTGTCATCAGTAGCACCAATGCCGCGCTCACCAGCAGCCACGCGGTATCGCCCGTATCCACTTGCTCCATGACGTACAGTGTGACCAACAGATGTTTCTCTGAGGTTTCCTCAAGATTCTGTTTTGATGCAGTGTACGTTTGCTGATCCCGACGCTGGGAACCCAAGATGCCTCTCTCCTGGAGGCTGCAACACTTCACCGCTCCTGCAGGCTGCGACAATTCGCCGCGGTGTCTCAGAGGCCCTGTGGAACTACACCATACTCCCTATGAACCACCTTTCTCTGGCGGCGCTCCTTCTGGCCTTGGGGCTGCCTTCCTCTCTAATGCTTGCCTGTAGCCCTCGCCCTGCGGCCAGCGCTCCCCGCATCTATGAAACCCGGGGTACGATCAAGTCCTTCGGTCCCAACCGGGCCTACGCTACCATCCATCATGACACGATCCCTGGCTATATGGAGGCCATGACCATGTCATTCGAGGCCCGGGAAGAGGGACAGCTCGCTCCCTTCGAAGTCGGACAGCGGGTGAGTTTCTCGTTCTCCGACGAGGAGGGAAGACGGGTCATTCTGACCATTCGCAAGGAGTGAGGGCTACCGTAGTCTACTGTCGCAACCTCGGAAACAACTCGTCCATGGAAGCCCGGGTCATGTCCCGTAGCCCTCGGGCTAGCTTATCAGCCGAGATAACTCCCGATAGGCGTAGCACCTCCTCGTCCCCCTCCATTCGGAAAGGTTCGGGGGGCTTGTCCAGCCCAGTGAGCCTCCCTAGCGGAGAGCTTTGGACATCTTGCACGGTGAGGGCAAGTCGTTGAAGCGCCTCCTTGGGGGGGTTATCCCAGGCTCCCAGCAGAACTCCTTGGAGTACCAAATTCCCTTGCGATGGCCGTAGGGAGAACGCGGCCGCTACCGCGCGCTCCAAGAGGCCGTGGGCCCCCTTCCAGGAAGCCTCGTGCGATGAGAAAAAGAGCCGGAGTGGGCCGTCTTCTAGATGGGCAGCGGTTGTGCGAAGTGGCTCGGCGGCTAGCGCCGGGTGGGCCTTCTTGAGCTTCCCCTGGGCGAAGGCGACGACCGCCTTGAGCGGCCCCGTCGGGCCCACCTCGAAGGCCAATACGTCCGGTAGCAGCGTGGCCAGCCCGCGGGGGGTTTCGCCGATGCGTCCGGTCACCCGGACAACTCCTGGACCATCGTTGCTCCGCTGAAGGTCGTGGGTGAGGCGCTCACGGAACTGACGCTCAACCCGAAGTGGGTCGTAGGGGACACGGAGGAGGTAGAGGGTGGTGGCCCCGTAACTTCCAACCAAGATCTCCTCTGCTTGCCGGAGCTCGAAGCCCAGGTACTGGCTCAGGGCATCGAGGCCGTCGGGGGGAAGGAGAAGCTGAAGCTGCGGCCCTAGAGCCCGGTGTACCTCCCCCCAGCGGATCAGGACTAGCAAGTCGAGTCCGCCGGCCGGGAGCAGGTCCGAGAGAGGGTCAAGATGGAGGCCCAGGGGCGGAGGAGAGGGTGGGGGCTGGGGAGCAGGGGTAGAGCACCCTACGAGGGGCAGATGGATGAGGATACTGTGTAGAAAGGAACGTCGTTGCACGGTTAGTAGAGGATCCCCAAGGAAGCACGGCTCGTATCCGCCATCCAGGGTTCCACGGAAACCAGCACAGTGCCAGCGAGCGATGCACTTGCGTTGTAGAGTCACCTCCCATGAGCCTAGACAGTTTCCTGCAAGATAGGGTGCTGGCTATCGAGGCTTCGCCTGTAGGATGCTGACGTTACGCCCGTCCGTAGACCAGAGTAGCGCTCCGCCTCGATCTGTCCTCACCGTGGGGACACGGGCTGCCTCGAGTGTCGCCAGTGTAATTGGGTGCGGATGGCCAAAGCGGTTGCGTGTCCCGCAAGAGATCACTGCTAGCCCAGGGGACACCGCTGCCAGGAATTCAGGCTTCGTTGAAGTACGACTCCCGTGGTGCCCTACCTTGAGCAAATCTGCTTTCAAACTGTGGCCGTAGCGGGCGAGCAGCTCGTGCTCTTCCTGCTCCTCTGCATCCCCTACAAGCAGTGCCGTTCGGTCCCCCAAGCTTACTTTGAGCACCAAGGAATTGTCATTTGCGTTGACGAAGGGCTTGATCGAGGGACAAGGTGCCAGAAGCTCCACCCGAGCATCTCCGAAGTGTCGTGTCTTTCCGCAGAGATCTCTGGGGCCTTGCACCGCCACTCCCCGTCCACGCAGCCCTGCCATCATGGCTCCGTACACAGGACCGGCTCCCTCCGCTTCCCCCTGGCCGCTGTCCCAGAATTCCCCAATCTTCAGCGAAGGAACCGCACTCGCTAGCCCTAGGAAATGGTCCGGGTGCGGATGGCTCAGCGCCACGACCGCCAGCTCCTTCCTTCTCCGGGCTCGGAGCGTTGGTAGAATGACGGATTTCCCTGGATCTACTGGCGATCCGACGAATCCTCCCCCATCCACCAGCATGGCCCGTCCGTCAGGGAAATCCACGAGCAGGCTATCCCCTTGGCCTACATCCAGTATGGTTACCCTCAGCGCTCCTCGGGGAGACCCGGAACGCACCGCCCCTACCTCCACCACTAGCAGTGCTGCCCCTGTCAGAAGCGCTGTCTGCCTTCGGTCGTGTGCCACCGCGACCGCCACACCCCCTAGCGCCAGCGCCACCCCATGCAGCTCCGTCATCGGAGGCACCGGGAGCCCTGGTACTGCAGCAGCTTGGTGGGCGATCCAGCGCACCACCAGCAGCGCTCCAGACCCGAGCACCGCTGCACCTCGCTCTGCTGGGCCTGCTAGGATCGTGTGGAGGATGCACAGGGGCAGCGCTGCTAGCTCCCCCACTGGTACTGCCAGAAGGTTTGCCAAGAGCCCTGCTAGCGGCAGCTCCGACGACAGGAGGGTTAGCAGGGGCGCGCAGGCTAGGGTGGCTGCTAGTGTGGTGGTCAACGGCTCCGCTAGCCACCTCGGCAGCCGCTCCGGCATCCGGGCTAGGATCGGGGGCGTCAACCACAGCAGCCCGGCCGTCGCTGCCCCGGAGAGCAGCAGCGACAGGTCGAAGGCTGCCAGCGGCTCCCGCAGTGCCAACAGTAGCAGCGATAGCCCCAGGGCCCGGGGCGCATGGCCTCGCCTCCCCAGCACTTCCGCCCCCAGCATCACTCCCAACATCGCTGCCGCGCGCCAAGCAGAGCCGCTTCCTCCGGAAAAATCGGCGTAGAGCACCGCCAGAGGCACCCCGAACCCTGCGGCCACCGGGCCTGCTAGACCCCGCGCGGGCAGTGAGGTCCAGGCCACCAGCGCCTCTCGCAGTACCCCCACCAGCCCTGCCACTACGAGCATCAGGTGGGTTCCGGAGACTGCCAGCAAGTGGGACAATCCGCTTCGGCGGAAGGCCTCGCTCTCCTCTGGCTCTAGGTCTTCTTCACCCAGTACGAGCGCCCGGCCCAGCGGCGCTGCGGCAGCTGGGTACGTCGCCTCGATCCGAGCGCGGACGTGGGTCCGGGCGCGATCAATCCATGCACCGGGGCCCCTTCCTCGCTCCAGTACCTCTACTGCGAGAATGGAGCCACTGAGTACTGCTCCCGAGCGTGCTGCTCCAGCCCTTGGGTCGGGCAGATCTAGGTTGTGAAAGAGCTGGATCGCCCCCACGCTGATTGTAGCCTCCACCCGGTCGCCCCGAGCCAGATCCGCGGGGCCTCCGTAGAGCCGTATGATTCCCCCAGCAGGGGCTTCCCGCCCCTCGCAATCGAGCGCCTCGACCTTGCCCAGCCACCGGAGCGCATCCCCCTTGCGCACCGGCGACGAGATCACCCGCACCCGAGCCGCGCACCGAGCCGGAACACCGAGCCAGCTCCGGGCGGCCTCAACCTGCTCGTCGAACTGTCGCAAAGTGTACCACGAGCGAGCCCAGGAGAGTCCTCCGCAGAGTAGCGCCAGCATCACCAGCCATCCGGGGAGCCTCCTCCTTAGGAGAAGCCACGCTCCCGCCAGGACGAGCGCCACCGACCCCGGTTGCACCGAGGCCCGCTGCCCCGCCAACACCACCAACCCGACCACCAGCACCGCGTCCACGCCCCGCTCTCTGCGGCACCCGTGCCAGCCTGCCGTCCCCGGGATCTCCCGGAAAAATCACTGCTCCAGGTGGCGGTGCGGCGGCCGCAGGGCAGCAGTTCACCACCGGGAGCGAATCACGCTGCTTTCATGCACTGGTAACGGGCCAGGCGCAGGGAGCTCTGGGCACCGCTGCCCTCGATCCAGGCGACTACCAGGGTGTCTGGGGCGGGGGAAGCGAGAGTGGTGGCGGTGGCAAGGAAGGAACCTACGTCGGCAGTAGCAGATCCGTTCAGGGAGACCGCCCGTAGCATCAGGTGCGGTACCTGCCCGCCTCCCTCGGCGTAGGCCACCCCGACCCGCTCGTCGCTCATCGATGCCACGGAGGCATAGGCCGGGAGCAGCGCCCCGGCGGTAAGCTGTACCAGCACTCCGGGGAAGCCTCCGGGGAAGCCATGCTCCGTCACCGGGATCATGTTCAGCGGTACAATGTGAGCCTGGCTCACCCCGGTCACTAGCCAAGCCCCTGTCTCACGGGGCAGTAGCTTCAGGAAGCGGACCGGTTTCCCGTGATCCATGTAGAACGTGGCCTTGACGTCCCCAACGGTTTCGCCCTGCCAGTAGAGCTGCACTTGTGTCGGCTCCGAATCTATGCCATCGTCGTCGTTGCAGGTGAAGGGGGGACGGCTGCTGCTAAGCGCCAGCAGGAAGCGATCCTTCTTCCAGAGGGCGTCCGCCAGCATGGCCTCGGTGGCGCAACCCAGCTCGCTCGACAGGGGCTTCACGGTGGTACCGTCGTTCATCAGCTGCAACCGGTGAATTCCGGGAAACACCTCATGGTTCATCGCTATCAGCGACCAACCCTCGCCCTAGGTCCAGGATCGCACCTGCGCTGGCATATGGAGGATCTGGGTTATTTCCTCTCCACTGCCAATGGTCCTTCGTGCCACCGGCCCCACCAGACCCTGCTCGGTTTCCCGGGTGAACAA
>JANWXX010000142.1 GCA_025057345.1 Polyangiaceae bacterium
GAGATCCCGGAGTGAAACCCGGAGTCCGTCGGCGCCAACGGAGGTTCTGAGGTCACCCAGAACCCGAACGATATCCGCATCCTCGGAAGGAGTGAGAACCAGCCGTGGGCTTTCGAGCACTACATCGAGTTGGTTACCCAAGGCCTGAACGAAGCTGGACTCCGCAAGTTGCGGTTCACTGACGAAGGCATAGCGACCCCCTCCTAGCTCAGCGATGTTGATGAGGACATTCTCATCGTGCTGGGCACCGTACCCCAGGGTCGAGATAACGATGTTCCGGGCCCGGATCTGTCCTGCCTCCGAGGCCAGCTCCCGAGGAGTGCTGGGCCCGACGCTGGGTTGTCCGTCCGAGAGCAGCAGGAGGAGCTGTTGCTCTCCGGGCGAGCGCGGCGGAAACAGGGAGGCCGCGCAGGACATGCCAGCACTGATGTTCGTGCCCCCCTCGGCCCGGAGCTTGCGCACCTCCCCCTGGAGCTGGCGCCGCGTGGAAGCATCCAAACGGCGCAGGGGGGTGACAACCTGGGCGGAAGAGGAGAAGGCAACAACGCCCACCGCATCCCCCTCCTCAAGGAGATCGACGATACGCTCGGTGGAGCGGAGCACGTGGGCGAGTGGCTGTCCGTTCATCGATCCGGAGACATCCAGAGCGAGAACCGTGGAGAGACGGAGCCGCTCCGCCTTCCCCTTGGGGAGCCCCGCGCGAATCCGGATCAGCACGTGCAACGTTCGCTCTTGCCCTATCGAGATCGCAGTCAGCGTGGGACGACACGTGAGATCGATGGAGGAATTGGGCATGGCTCACAGGGTGTCATAAAAGGCGGTCATGAGCACGGTTCTGCGCGGACTGATCGGGGTGGTGCATCTCCAGGCCATGCCAGGGGATCCAGCGTACCGGGAGGGTGGCTTCCAAGCCGTCGAGCGGGCAGCCCTGGCGGACGCCGAGGCCCTAGCTCGGGGCGGCGCCGACGCTCTGATCGTCGAGAACTTCGGCTCGGCCCCTTTCCCCAAGAGCACCGAGGGCAACCGGCTCCCTCCCCATCAGGTTGCCTTCCTGGCCCTCGTGGTCCGAGAGTGCCTGCGCCGTACGGGGCTCCCTGTGGGGGTCAACTGCCTGCGCAACGACACCATCTCCGCTCTAGGCATCGCCGCCGCTACCGGAGCCTCCTTCGTCCGCATCAATGTTCACACCGGAGCTTACGTGACCGATCAGGGGCTGATCGAGGGGGAGGCGGACCGCTCGCTCCGCTATCGGCTGGCCCTCGGCGCTCGGATCGAGCTGGCTGCCGACGTCTTGGTGAAGCACGCTGCTCCGCTAGCTCCCCTTGGCCCGGTCGAGGCCGTGCAGGACTGCTTCGACCGGGGCCTCGCTGACGGGGTGGTCATTAGCGGCATAGCCACTGGAGCCCCGGTGGACGAGGCGCTGCTGCGCCAGGCCCGGGAGGCCGCAGGCTCTCGTCCCGTGCTGTTGGGTTCGGGTCTAACCCCGGAGCGAGCCGACACCCTAGCGCCGCTGGCCACCGGGGCCATCGTGGGCACCTGGCTCAAGGTAGATGGAAAGGTCCGAGCGCCGGTGGACGAGGAGCGGGTACGCCGCCTTGCTGCCGCAGTGAAGGGACGTTTCTTGCCACCGGGATGAAAATCTAGGCCCCTGAGAAGAAACTCGTGTCACCCTTCGTTCAACGAGGAAACATGCTGCGTGTTGTTGAAAGGGTTTCTTGGGGAGTTTCCCTGGGGCTCGCCATGGTAGCAGGGTGCACCCCTCCCCCCACCGCTTCCTCTCCCCCCCAACACCTCCCCCCGAGCGAACCGGCCCATATCACCAAGAAAATTTCATCCAACCCTGGTACGACCGGCCCCCTCTTCGAGGCGGCAGGCTCGTGCCAGCGGCTCCACCCAAGAGTGGGAGCCAGGCGCTTTGGCCCAGTGAGGACGAGTGGAACGGTAGCACTAGCTGCATCTGAAGCAGGTGCGGATCTGCGGGTCGTGGCCTACGTGGCCGATGGCGATGAACCGCTACTCCATACCATCGACGTGGGGCAGGGACGCCAACTCACCGCGACCCCGCTCCGAGGCGCTCCCGAGCAGGTTCTGGTGCTGGCAGATGGCCGGGTAGCTGTTACGCTGCGCCAATCCAGCGAGGTGCAGATCCTGGAACCTGCCACTTCCCCTGAAACCCCTCTTGCCTCGCTCTGTGTGCTCTCCGTACCTACCGAGCCCATCGCTCTGGCAGAGAGCCCCGACGGCAAGAAACTTGCTCTCACCAGCGCTTGGTCACGGACCCTCACCCTCTTCGACGCCAGCACGCTGACCGCTCAGACACAGGTGGAACTCCCCCGGGAGCCGCGCTCCGTGGTCATCAGCGACGACGGGAGGCGGGCCTTCGTCGCTCATGTGGTCAACGCCACCCTGTCCGTGGTCGACCTGGATGCCCCTGACCCAACCCCCAGAGCCATTGATCTGAAGGTGAAACCCCTCGTTAGTGGGACTCGCCTCAAAGAACGCTCGGGCTGCCAGGGGTTCGCTCTCGTTTCCTCCGTGGACATGCCCCACGACCCTTCCGAGGTTGGCCCTGCTCCCCGGGGAGAGCAGCCCCCTTCCATCACGAATCCCCCCCCCACCATCTCCCCTGTTCCTGGGCCACCCGCCCGCACCCGACCGGTCGGGCGTATCTTCGCTCCCTTTGTCACCGTTGACCCAGGGGACACTTCACAACCTTCCAGCGGCTACGGCAACCTGCGGGCAGCTCTACCCACCGAGCTTAGCGCCGTCTCCGTCGTGGATGCCACCACCGAGCGGCTCTTCACCCGAACCCTCACCAGCTTGATGCCTCAAAGACGCCCCACTCCCCAGAACGATGCCCCTTCCACTGACTGCTTGCTCCCGCGAGCGGCTGCCTATGCTGACGGCTCTCTGTTCGTTGCCTGCCAGGGCAACGACACCCTAGTGGAGTACGACGCTCGCGCCATCGACCCGGCTCGGGCCGAGCGCCGCCGCTGGAAAGCCCCCGCAGGGCCAGGGGGAGTTGCCCTGGATACTGTCCACGGGATTGCCGTGGTCCACGGGGTCTTTGATCACAAGCTGACCCTGGTTTCGCTCCGCTCCAACCAACCCTCCCGGGATGTTGCTCTTGCGCGACCAGCCAAGCGCTCTCTTACCCCCGAACAGGAGCGCGGTCGCATCCTGTTCCACACCGCCCACGACCCCCGCATCAGCAACGATGGCCGGGCCTGTGCCTCGTGTCACCCAGACGGACGCGACGACGCCCTCACCTGGGCCACCCCCGAAGGCCCTCGGCAGACGCTGATGCTTCAAGGACGCCTCCGAGACAGCGCTCCCTATGGCTGGTCCGGTGCCAGCAAAACCGTGGAAGATCACCTGCACTTCACCTTCCGACGCCTCGGCGGTACCGGTCTCCCTGAGGAGAGCATCCGCGCCATCGTCGCCTACCTGAACGTCACTGAACTCCCCCGGCCTGGACGTCCTACCCGCTGGGAAGCCCAACGCCAAGCCCTCGTCGACCAGGGGCGCGAACTGTTTGTATCCCCTGACACTGCCTGCGCCTCCTGCCATCCCCATGGCCTGTCAGATGGACAGAATCATGCTGTTTCTTCCTCTTCTTCACGACTCTCCCCTCTTGCCCTGGATACCCCCTCCCTTCGCGGTATCCGAGCCTCCGCCCCCTACTTCCATGACGGTCGTTACCCAACGCTCCACGCGATGCTTGAAGCCACTGACCATGCCATGGGGTACTCCCTCCACCTGGATCGTCAGCAGCGTCTCGCCCTCGCTGCCTACCTAGAGTCCCTCTAATGCGACATCTCCTAGCACCGACCCTTCTTGCCCTGATGGCCCTGGGAGGCCCCCAGGCTGCTGCCAAGTCTCCGATCCAACTCCCCCGCCGACCTCAGGTCCACAATCTACCCATCGTCCATGTGCAAAACATCCTTGAGGAGGTACATCTCGCTTCGCTACCCCTCGTTCAGCTCCCGAACTTTCCTCCCCCAGGAGTTCCTCCCCAAACCCTCCCGAAGGCTCCTGCAGAGCTTCGCCTGGAAGAGATCTTCTCTCCCTCTCCCCATCTGGTGACAAAGCAGGCAGGCCCCCAACTTCCTGATTCTTCCATCGTCCGTCTCCAACTCACCACTGCCGGAGTGCTCAGCGCCGGATTCAAAGAAACCGAAGGACACCAAATTTCCCACTCGCTGCACTGCAACAAAAAACTCAAGACGGACACAACCCGCCTGATCCACTGGAAGGCACTCCTGCCTGTGCCAGACGGAGCCCGGTTGATCCACGGACAATCCTGGATCGACCTCCGCCACTGCAAGCTGGGCGAGGCCAGCCGTTCGGAAACTCAGCTTCGCACGGTGCTCTCCGTGGAAGGGAAGCCCCTCATCTACGCAGCACGCACCGAGCACGAACTGCTGCTCGTGACCCCCTTGCTCCACATGGATCCAACACACCTCTCTATCCATCAGATAGGTGCAGCCCCCACGTTCCACCGGGGCCTTATCTCCCTGGTCAGAATGCGGATCATCCGGGGGGGGGCCTCTGTGTTCTCGGCCTTCCTCCATCGGCAGGTCGCCCTCACGTGGTGGCGTTTGCTCGGACTAGGCAATGAGCAGGATAACCTCTCCAATGCCCCAGCTTACCAGCTTCGCATCGATCTCTCCCAAGCTGCTAGTGAGCCTGCCCCCCTGATCTTGCTCACTCTCCAGCGACCGGTCGCGGTGCAGCAGCCTGCTGAGGTGATCCTCCATGCGCCCAACCTCACTCTACTCCCTCAGCAACCTGTGGAAAGGGAATAGCTCGCTGTAAGCTCGGGGAAAGAAGCCCTCCAACCTCACTTCTCGGAAACCACTTCGGCATACTTGAGGGCCTCAATAGCTTAGCTGGAATAGTAGCACGGGTGTCTTCGGAGGGAGCTCGCTTGAGGCCCCTTCCCACCAGCGGTGCAGGCATAGTGCCAGGGAGCTTGCTTCGTCGTGGCAGAAGCAGCTGATGCCCAGCCAATGCCGGCCTTGTCGTCGGTGAAGTTTACCGTGTGTTCTCCTCCAGAAAGTTGTAGATAGCTTCTTGCCCTTTGCGGTGAAGGCCGATGTAATGATTCCCCCCCCGAACAGTCCAGAGGGCGACCGGCCTCTTGCAGCCAGGAAAAAGTTCCATCTGTGTCTCTGCTTCCGGGATACCCTCTTCCAAATCGAGGGAGCCCGTGGCAACAGGCTTCGTGGCTTTGCACCCATTACGCAATGCCCACCCCGCTACGGTTTCAAGAGCAGAGGGATGGCGAGGGAGGCTCGTCCTCTTGAGGGGGTGTCCTCCTTGATACAGGATCACTTCGTCCTCGTCTCCGTGGACTTGAAGCACGGCCACGGAGCCCCTCGGTACGCAGGTTTCGTCGGGCATTGGACCAGCACCTGCCAGGCTGGCAATGCCTGCAATCCCCTCAACCTCGCATGCGAGACGGTGTGCCATGAATCCTCCGTTGGAGAAACCCACTACAAAGAGCTGCCGAGGATCGACTTGTGGGTGTGCTGCTGCCTGCGCCAGCAACTCCCGGAGCACCTTCACATGATCCACTCCGCTCTTCTCTAGGTCACAACAGGACCCCCAGGCGTTCCAGAAGCGCCGCTTCCGCGAGTCCTGCGATCCGTCCGGTGCCGCATATACGAAGCGTTTCTCCTCGGCCAGCGTCACCACCCCAAAACTGTTCACCAACAACTTCCCTGAACCCCCTAGCCCGTGCAAGTAGAGTACAAAGGGACGACGCTCTCCCGGCTGGATCGACGAGGGAACCGTGATCCCTACCCCGCCCAGCACCCCCGCCGACCAAGAGGGAAGATGAGAGTGGGGGACGACTGCAGAGGCGGAATCCTCCCTGGGCCTTCCTACCATAACTGCGGAGGATGCGGACGAGGAGCAAGAAGGTGACAAGGGAGGTTCTTTGCTTGAACAACTCAGAATCAGCAGGAACACAGAAAGATCAGCTGAGCGCATTCTCACTACGATTAGCGGAACCTGCACTCTCCCAGCAAGAAACACGCAGGAAGGAGGAAGGCAGTGCTCAGAATACGACGCGGGTCTTGATGGAGGTGGGCAGAGCGTCCATGTCCTCGCATACAGCGTCGGAGATGTCCTGGTTGAGGTCCATGATGAGGTAGCCGATCTCCGGGTCAGTCGCGAGGATCTGGCTTTGGATGTTGGCCCCCCGATCAGACACGATCCGGTTGATGTCACGGAGCACGCCCGGCACATTCCGGTGGACATTCATGATCCGGTGGGTATTGGCGATACGTGGTACCTCGACTTGGGGGAAGTTGACAGCACTGGTGGTAGTCCCAAAGCGAGCGAAACGTAGAAGGCTGGTGGCCACCTCGCGTCCGATGGCAGCCTGGGCTTCCGCAGTAGAGCCCCCGATATGAGGCGTTAGAATCACATTAGGGAGCCCTCGGAGTGGGCACTGGAAGCCCTCTCCGTTGGATTCTGGCTCCTCTGGGTACACATCGATGGCGGCTCCTGCCAAATGACCGCTCCGAAGTGCATCAGCCAGAGCGGGGAGCACCACCACCGTGCCCCTACTGGCGTTGAGCAAATAGCTTCCTTTGCGCATCTTCCCCAGTTCCGCCGCGCCAATCATGTTCTTCGTCTGCGGAGTCTCGGGCACATGGAGGGTCACAAAATCGGACTCGGCCAGCAGCGTGTCCAAATCTGGGCAAGAGCGGTTGTTGCCCATGGGAAGCTTGGTCTGGATATCATAAAAAATGACCCGCATTCCCATGGCCTCGGCCAGTACACCGAGCTGGCTACCGATATGCCCATAGCCGATGATTCCTAGAGTCTTCCCCCGGATCTCGTAGCAGCTTGTCGCTGTCTTCTTCCAGTTCCCTTCGTGGACTTCTCGGCTTCGATCCCCAAGCTGGCGTGCCAGCATGATGATCTCGGCAATCATCAGCTCGGCCACGCTTCGGGTGTTGCTAAAGGGCGCATTGAAGACCGGGATGCCCCGGCGGTTGGCAGTCACCAGATCCACCTGGTTGGTGCCAATGCAGAAGCATCCGATGCTAAGCAGCTCGGGAGCAGCCTCCAGGATCTCCCGGGTGACCTGGGTCTTGCTCCGGATGCCTAGGATATGCACCCCCTGGAGCTTCTTCTTCAGCTCATCCCCCTTGAGCGCCTGGCTCATCCCCTCGACCACGAAGCCCTCCGCCTTAAGCATCTCATGAGCGGTCGGGTGGATGTTTTCCAGGAGCAAAATCTTAATAGTTTCCGACATGGTTTGGGCTGCGGCTTAGCGCGAGGCCCGCCCCTTGTCAGCTACCTGTTGCTCCTCTCCCCCTTCTCGTCTGCATCTGTGAGGCTCCGCTCCAGGAACGCCAGCAGTGCCCGTCGCTCCTCCTCTGTCAGTTTCAGCGGTCGCACGTCTGGATCCTGATTGTCCACTGCCACCCCGCTCCCCCTGCCCCCTCCCTTGTCGTAGAACTCGATCACCGACGCAAGAGTCGGGAACGACCCGTTGTGGAAGTAAGGTGCCGTCCGGACAATGTTCCGCAGGGTTGGCGTCTTGAAGGCATGGTTGTCTGCTTCCCGCCCGGTGATTGCCCCTCGCCCCCGATCGGGATCTAGATGGCTACTTCCTTTCTGTACTGGAACACCAAGAACCGCAAAGATCGGAATCTGAAATGCAGGCGGGCGGGCACCGCCGAAGGAAGGCGGCAGATGGCAGCGAGAGCACCGACCTTTCCCAACGAACACGTCGAAGCCGAAACGCTCCTGAGCACCGAGCGCGTCGTCATCCCCCGCAGCGAAGCGGTCCAGGGGGGAAGTCGCAGGACCGAGGGAGTCGGTATAGGCGGCAAGGACAGTACCCACATCCGCAGCGGTAGGAGGACGGCCAAAAAGGGTCAAGAAAGCACCGCGATAAGGCTCTTCCCCGACAACACGCTCGATCTCAGCAGTGGAGAGCCCCATTTCAGCGCGTGTATGGAGGACCGATATGGCTTGATCCTCCGGGGCGACAAGGCGACCATCCCAGCGCTGGGCAGCACTCGCAAAGGCATAGAGCAGAGTCGGGGTGTTGCGGGTAAGGGGTGCAGAGGAATCGAGGGAGGGAGGGACACGGAGGCCATCGGTGAAGGCATTCGCAGGACGGTGGCAATCGGCACAGGAACGACGTTCCTGACGAGAGAGGCGCCGCTCAGAGAAGAGGCGCTTGCCAAGGGCAATACGAGCATCATCCAGACGCGCACGACGAGCAGGTAGAGCAAGGGCCGAGTAGGGTGCATTGTTTCGGGGCTCGTAGGCTCGACGGATCGAGATACCGCGGGCATGAGCCAGAGCGGCAATCTCCGAAGCAGCTTCACCGGCAGCACGGGCAAGGCGGGCGCGCTCGTGGACTTGGTCCATCGAGTCAGCCTGGTCGAGGGCCCCCTGGAGATCGGTGAGGATACGGGTCAAGGTAGCACTTTCCCCGACTACGGCACTGCCATCCAAGACCGCATCGAAGGTGCCGCGAGCATGAGCAAGAGCCGCAGGAGATGAAGCAGGGGTGGCAGCGGAGGCTTCAAGAAGTGCAAGACTCAGTTCATAAGCGGCGGCGTGAACGAGGGAGGCACCCCGGTCAAGGGAAGCGCGAGCCTCAGAGAATTCCTGCTCTGCCAAAAGGAGCGCACGGCGTATTTGCCGAAGGGCGGTACGAGCTGCCTCACCGTCGCCCACGGCGAGGGCAGCATCCAGATCCGCCAAAGCCCCAGCCCCTTCGGAGACTGCATGGACGGGGCCCACAAGAACCTCGGCGCTGGCAGCAGCCCAGGGGCGTAGGAATGGAGCAGCGCGGGCGACATGACGGCGCAGATCGAGGTAGGCAGGAGTCTCGCTGCAACGCACAGAGAGATCTGCCTCGAAGCGCTCGCTCGCTCGCTGTGCATCAAGGACAGCCCGAAGCCCGATACGCGCTAGGGGTGCGCCGTCGGTAGAGCGAGGCGCAGAGCGTGTGATGGCGCTGGCACTGGGGGGTGGGGCCGGGGGCTCTCGACGGTGGGAACGACACCCGGAGGCCAGCAGCACTGCAGCGAGGGTTATTGGCAGAGTTCTTTGCACGCAGCGAGCTTGGCCGGGTCCACGGTGGGGATGGGGATAGTCGGCGGGGTGAGAGAGGGAGGAGAGGTGAAATCGAACATGTCGAAGGGAGCTGCAGCGTTGGCGTCCCGATTGCTCATTGCCGGCAGGGTGAAGCGCGCTTGGATGAAGCGAACGATAGAGGTGTGATCGAAGACCGTATGAGAAACGTAACCCTTCTTCGCAAAGGGAGAGACGACCATCATAGGGACACGGATGCCAAGTTGATCAAAGCCTACAGGAGGATCCGCCTTGGGGTCGGTACGATCATCCGGGGGGCAAGCCTTAGGGGGGACGACATGATCATAGAAACCACCGTGTTCGTCGTAGGTAATGAACATAGCTGACCGACTCCACTGAGGGCTCTTCGCGAGAGAGTCGACCACCTTACCCAGCCAGTTCTGACCAACCTCCATAATGGCCGGTGGATGCTCGTCCGACTGGTCATACCCCTCCCGAGCAATCCCAGGATCGACGAAGGCAACCTGGGGCAGCGTGCCTGCGGCGGCATCTGCGTGGTAGGCATCGATGCTGACCACTCGATCCTTAAATTTGAGATAGGTATCTAGCATGATTGCAAAGCCTGGCGTCGTGGTGCGATAGACCTTCCACGAAACCCCCCGTGCCTCCAGTTGGTCAAAGATCGTGGCCTCCACATTCTCCGGGAACTCGTTGGCCGTTCTGCCGAAGGAGGAGGCGGCGTAAAGGTACATACGGTTGGGCCAAGTAGGGCCGAGGACACTACAGAAATAGCGGTCGGCTACGGAGAAGTTTCGAGCGAGGAAGTAGGTGAAGGGGATGTCTTCCTCCTCGTAATAGGACATGGCCCGATCCCCCTTGAGCCCGGTAAGGGGACCGCAAGTGAGGTGCTCCCCATCACCGGTGTTGGTCGTAACAAAGCCATCCATCCTGCCGCCGTTCTCTTGCTTGTGGACAGCGGTCCAGCCATGGGCCGGGTCGGCAATGCAGTAGACGTTGTCCCGGAAGATCTTCACGGGCTTCCCGGTAGGATCTGGGTTGGAGAAATCGGTCGGGGCAACATCCACCGGGATGCCCTTCTCCGGAGCCTTCTGGAAATAATGATCGAAGGAGCGGTTCTCCATCATCACCACCAGGATGTGGTCAATGGGAATCTCCTTGCCCATAGGTGTCGACTGTCCAAGAGTTTCCGCCGGCAGTGCCCCCTTTTGGTAGCCGCAGGATGCCCGCTTGCTCTCCGCCTCGCTATCCGAAGGAGGCGTTACCGGACGATCCCACTCAGCGGGCGCTTTGTTGGTAGGGGAGGCCCCCGCCTCCCCAGCGTTGCCTCCTGCCGTTACCGTAGGAGTTGGCGTTTCTTCCGGGGAAGAACAGGCGAGGAACCAGGAAACCAATGGAGCTAGGAAGATGGTACGCTTCAGCACAAGGGTACAGGTTGACCAATAGCTCTTGCGCCGGCAAGCGTATCCGTCTTCACTCAGGTGTCGCTCGTGGAGCGCAACACCTTCACCTCCCGCGCAGCGCGGACTTCGGACGGAATGCCTTGATTATAGCCTCGTGAGTCTCGATGTAGGGGCCACCGATCAAATCGATGCAGTAGGGAACAGCGGCAAAGATGCCATCAAGGGTTTCCCGGATCGCCTTGGGCTGCCCAGGTAGGTTCAGAATCAGCGACCGACCTCGCACCACCCCGACCTGCCTCGATAGGATGGCCGTAGGTACGTAGCGGA